>NZ_OZ034994.1:907292-1209723 GCF_964031045.1 Spiroplasma endosymbiont of Aspidapion aeneum
TAGCTACATGAGTTTCATAATTGGGGGTCTATTAGTTGGTATCGTTGGTATTGTTGGTATTGTATTATTAGTTAAAAAATATGCAACAAGATCGATAGTTAAGTCAAAACATAAAGGTGACACATATATTGCTGAAAAATTAAAATCAATGACTCTTGTTAAATCAAGTGGTTCATGAATTAGGGAAACAAAATTCTTAAGAACTTTGAATAGAAATATCTCAATTAAGACTAAGAAAAATTTACCATTAACTGAATTGCTTTCAGCTGCTACTATTGGGGGTATTGGAACATTTGTTATGTCCTCTATTATTATTGGTATATTTAATTATATAAATGATATTAAAACTCTCCTAAGTGTTATGACATCGTTTACCACTGCATCATTAGTAATTACACTTCCAATATTGCAACTAAACGCTGTGTTTCCAGAATTGCAAAAAAGTGAGATTGCAGCATGTGAAATGGATAGAATACTAAGAAGTAAAATATCAATCTCTAAAAAAGGAGGTATTGAGTTTAAAACCCTTAAAAAGTCTATTCAAATGAAGAATATATCATTCGCTTATCCAGACAAACCTAATGAGTATTATATTGAAAATTTATCCTTTAATTTTGAAAAAGGGAAAAGATATGCATTTATAGGGCGAACTGGTAGTGGAAAGTCATCAATAGCTAAACTTTTATTAAGATTCTATGACCCTTCAAAGGGAAAAGTATTAATTGATGGCATAAATTTAAAAGAATATGAGCTTAAAAGTTGATTGTGAAAAGTGGGATATGTTGAACAAGAACCTCAGATTTTATCAGGTTCAATATATGAAAATATTAGATATGTTAAACAAGATGTAACAGATGAACAAATTGAAAATGCATGCAAGAAAGCGAAGATACATGATTTTATTCTTTCTCTTCCAGATCAATACAACACAGTTTTATTTGAAGGTGGAGCACAATTATCTGGTGGACAAAAACAAAGGCTAGTAATTGCAAGAATATTTGTTAAAGACCCAGAAGTTCTTATTCTTGATGAACCAACATCAGCATTAGATAATATTGTTGAGAGTGAGATTCAAGAAGAGTTGGAAAAACTAATGGTTGGTAGAACTACTATTGCCATAGCCCATAGACTTAATACAATAAAAAACTTTGACCAAATCTATATGTTAGATTACAAAAAAGGAGTGGTTAAACAAGGTACTTTTGAACAAATGAGTAAATTAACATAATGAATGTTGATTTTTGACCATTATAATATTATATGGTTAGGAATCTACATTTTTTTTATAAAAAAGACTAAATTTGCTAAAAATAATATATATCACATATTAAAGGTGTATAATAAATATATGAAATACAATTTTGACACAACATTAACAAATACAAAAGCGATCTACGAAGCTATTATAGTAGATTATTTTCTTATTGAGTTGGTTGGTTAATTTATAATTCATTTTAATAAATTAATATATTTAAAAAAAAGACTAACCAATAATGGTTAGTCTTTTTTTTAAAAAACTGAAAGGATGTGATTGATAGGAAAATATAATATTTACTGAATAAAATGATACAAATTATGAGAATAAAACACAAAAAAATCATATATTATTGTAAAATATTTTAAAATGACAAATTTATATTTGGTCATTTTTTTTCTAGTGAAATAATTTTCCATCAACATTTTCCATTGCTTCCTTATTTTTATCAAAAATAATCATTTCAATACCAATAAGTAAATATTTATACCTTAAAGCAAATAAATTAATAAATAATTCAAAATTATCAAATTTATTTTTTAAGCTCTTTATTTCCTCAAAATAATTGAATAATATGTCTCTATACATTTCTTCTCTCAATGATTTCTTTGAGAATTCAATATCATCATTAAGAGAGAAATTATTAAGTTCAAAAATAAAATTTCTTAATTCCGTTTCAACAATATTGTAATTACTTTCAACAAGTGTTGTAAAGATATTGTTTATACAATTAATGTCTTTAATATTATAATAATTCTTGTCACATATATCTAAATTTCTTATTTCACAATCATTCAGAACTAATAATAATATTTGTAACTTAACAATTAGATAAAAACGTACAAAAACCTTAACCTCTGAGTCCTCATTATATATTTGATAAACCTCTCTTCTAACCAAATATCTTTTTATTTCATTAAAGATTATGTAAAAATCTTTTTTTAATATAAATTTTTTTTCTAATGTTTCTATATATTCATCTCAATTAAAATTTTCTGGATTATCTCTTATAACCTTTGCAAGTTCTACCAAGACATCAATAACAGATTTTTTTACCCAGGTTCCAGCTGAATAGTATTCAAGAAAACTATAAACGTTTTCATCACTAATAGACATTGTTTTCATATTCTATCTGCCCTTTCTAAAGATTTATGATATTTCTATCTATAAATATATACACAGATAAATTAAATTTAATGCTTATTATAAAAATAATTTAATATTAAATAAAATCTATTAATATTGAATTTAAGATTTCATAACCCCTTTCAGAACACTTTAAAAAATTATCTTTAAATACCAAGAGACCGTTATTTAAATTCTTTTGAATTGCATCATAGAAATAATATCATATTTTTTCATTTGTACCTGTCATTTCTATTCCAGATATTAACCTTAAACCCATCATCACTTTGTTAAAGTAATGTTCTTTTATTGATAATTCCTCAAACTTTTTATTATAAGACATAATATTATTTATATTTCTAGTTAGGAAATATTTATTACCAATGTACTCATATCCACTTGCTCCAAATCCAACACCGGCAAACATATTACACATTCAATAACCTATATTATGGAGTGATTCTTTATTATCTAAAGTATAATTAGATATTTCATAACGCCTATATTTCAACTTTTTGAGTCCATTGTTAACAATACTATCAAAAAAAATGTCGTTTTCTGGTAGACTTTTTTTTATTTTCCCCCAAATTGAGTTTTCTTTTAATATTAAAGAGTACCAAGAAATATGATTTGGTCTTATTTTGTTAATATATTCTAAATCTGTTTTAATATCTAAATCTGTTTGGCCATAGATATTATATATAAGATCTATAGAAATATTCTGAAAACCCAAAGATCTTGCGATGTTAATTGATTTAATTGATTGATCGATATTATGCTCACGACCTATACTTTTTAGTAAATTATTATTAAAACTTTGACAACCTATACTTAAACGATTAACATTATACCTTTTCAATAATTTTAATTTTTCAATATTCATACTTTCGGGATTTAGCTCAATTGTAAATTCCCTAACATTTTTAAATTTAAATAGATAATTAAGTAATATTTCCAATTCGTTAGATTCAAGACAACTCGGTGTGCCACCACCAATATATATAGTTTCTATTTCATTTAACCTATCTTTATAAGCATCTAATTCATCTATAAGCAAAAAAAGATATTTCATAACATCTTTTTTATTTTTGGGTAAAATTTGCTTCACAAAATCACAATAATAACATATCTTGCTACAAAATGGGATGTGAATATACAAATGCTTAAGGTTTTCTCCCAAAGAAATGTCCAACATTTTTAAGGAATCCTCCATTTTCGCCTTTATTGACAATTTTCTTTGTTCTTTTAGAAACAAAATAAATTATAAAGAACAATATAAACAAAATAGCTAAAAAGATAATTAATAAAATAAGACATATTTTGTTAGCTTTTTTTCTTAATAAATTAATTTCATCTTGGTCAATAATTTCTGCTTGATATAGACTTATAATATTTTGTTTACGCATTCTAGCATCTACAATTGTGTAAATTTGCAATATTAATGTTCCAACTAAAAAAATAACATTGATCAAAACTTGTTGGTCCCTATTGAAATAATATACAGGTGGTTTAATATCCATTCAAAAAAATGAAACTAATAGTCTTCCAGTTTGGGAATCATATTTTGATTGGTCATTTAGCCAACATAAAATTCATACACTAATTCCACCAATTACATAGACTGAAAAACTTATTCAATTTATATATATATCCCTTGTTGATAATTTTTTATAATTTCTTTTAATAAAATAAGGAACGTAAATTTTACCAAAATTCATAGCATCTTTTTTACATTTATTAATATTTGATACAAGAAGTGAATAGTCAGTTGATGCAAATCCTAGCGTTAGAAATGATAAAATACCAACAAAAGATAATAATAATCAACCCACCGATGGCGAAGAATTTACGCCACCCAATTCAATATTTAAAAGATGAATTATTTCATGTTTTTTTCATAAAACTATGTTAGATAAGAAATACGAGAAAAATAGAATTCCAATTACCGCCAAAATTGAAACCCTTATTTTTTCACACCGAACCTCTTTTTGAAGTTCCTTTGGAAGTTTACCTTTTGTTACAAACTTATCTCCAAATTGTATTTTAGCATATTCTTTTTGTATTTGTATCTCTGGGCTATTTAATATGGTTTCTTCATTAATAATATTTGGCCCATTTTGAAACATTGACTGTTGATATGGGTTATTGAATTGAAATTGGTTTTGTTGGGGTTGATATGGGTTATTGAATTGAGGTTGGTTTTGTTGGGGTTGATATGGGTTATTGAATTGAGGTTGATATGGGTTATTGAATTGAGGTTGGTTTTGTTGGGGTTGATATGGGTTATTGAATTGAGGTTGGTTTTGTTGGGGTTGATATGGGTTATTGAATTGAGGTTGGTTTTGTTGGGGTTGATATGGGTTATTGAATTGAGGTTGGTTTTGTTGGGGTTGATATGGGTTATTGAATTGAGGTTGGTTTTGTTGGGGTTGATATGGGTTATTGAATTGAGGTTGGTTTTGTTGGGGTTGATATGGGTTATTGAATTGAGGTTGGTTTTGTTGGGGTTGATATGGGTTATTGAATTGAGGTTGGTTTTGTTGGGGTTGATATGGGTTATCTCTAAAAATGGCATTATTTTCAGCACCTAAAGCACCATATTGTTCGATATCGTCAAAATTTCCAGCTCCAGCATATGTTAAGGGATTATTAGTTTTATTTTTTACACCCATAATTTCATCATTAACTAAAGGGATATTTCCAAATTCAGAATCATTATTAGATTCATTTCTAAATATATTTGATTTATTTCTAAATATACCCATAAATAGCCCCTCACTTTAGTAATTTTATGACTTATATATTCTTTTAATTTTTCCAATTTCTATTTCATAATCTTTGCGGAGTTTAAGAAATTTGGTTTCCCCTAAATAATTTAATGATATTTCTTCTTTATTACGTTTAGCTTGTTTAACTATTGCTCAAAAATACAAAATTATTGTTATTATTAAGACAACAACAAAAGATAAAATTATATATAACAATTTAAGATTAAGATCCAGTAATTGGAAATACTCTGTGATAAATAACATACCCTTATCCATATATATATTATACCATTTTTGGCTAAAAAAATCCACAATTATAAAATTAAATATATTATCAAAAATCCAGATTAACTCGCCAACTTAAAGTTAGTTTTTCTACCAAAGTCGTTATTGAATAAATGTATATAATATATCTTAGTAAAATGGATAAATTTCTTCTTATATAATAAATATATTATTGAATAAATTAACTACTGTAAAAGTGATTGTAAAGTAATTTTGAGCTGATATGCTTACAATCATTAATTCTTAACAAAACGTGAAATTAATTTTGAAGTTTTGCTTCTAAATCCTTGATATTTTTCCTTATCAATATCTAATATTCTTTTTGAAAGAATGTCACAAAAGAAAATAAGAGGTAGGATTGTAGATATATAAGATTGATTTTCAAGTTCCTTGATTGGGAACTTTAATTCTACCAATAGGTTGACAACCTTAGATAAATTCGAGTCACTATTAGAGGAAATACCAATTACTTCTACATTATTATTTTTTGCAATTTTCGCTGCCTCAATAATCACATTACTTTCACCAGAAATAGAAACACAAATCAACAAATCCTTCTCTCCTATAGTTAAAACTTTAGATAAAAGTGTTCCGATTTCACTTTCAATAACATCAGTATTAAAACCATATCTTGTTAATCTATAGGACATCTCCATACAAACTAAATGACTTTCTCCAAAACCAATTAAATAAATATTTTTTTTATTAATTATTTTCTCAATAAATGAGTCTATAGAACTAATTGAAATATTTTTTGTGTTTTCGGAAATAATTTTTTTATAAATTGAGTGAACATCATAAATTTCCTCTATAATATCTACATTATCACTTATTAACTCATTTTGTTTATCTTCATTTTTTAAATCTAATATAAATTTTCTTATATTCTTATAACCGATTTTTTTTAAAAAAGAATACAATGTGGAGTGACCTGTTCCGGTATTAGACAGTATATTGGATACACTCAAATCATAAACATTAATATTTTTTTGCAAAACAAAATTAGCAATGATCATTTCTTTTCTTGAAAAAATATTTATTGATTTTTCAATAATATCTTCTAATTCTTTTTTCATAATATACATTATCTCACTTTCGCTATATTATTTTACCATTTTGTTATTAATAAATAATAAATGTATATAATTGTTTGTTGATTAAATATAAATTAAAAATTAATTATATACTTTTAACAAGTGTGTATTTTTTTTAAATAAATAGCATTATAAAATTTAAAAGGAAATAATTTAAAATATGTAAATTATTTCACATAAAAAAATCTCTTAGTGCAGTAAGAACCCAAAATATAGAATTGTATTCATTTATATTGCATTTTTTATAGCTTTAAAGAGATTTTAATATAATTTATTATTACAACATTATAGTAATGAATTTTCTACTTTTTGAAATTTTGTTTCTAATAAAAGTCTTTTATCTTTTGTAAACATGTTACTAAATCTAATAAATATATTAGCAAATTCTTCTTTACAGAAGTAAAGAGTAAATTTAACGTGATTATTTATATGTCATTCTATTTTTTGTCATAGTATATTGACTATAATAATTCAAATAACACCTAGTAAGAAACTAGCAACATATCAAAGTGGTTTGGATGCGAACGCTCAACCATATATTATACCAGCTCCAGCACTTAAATATCCACCAATAGCAACATAAGTACATGCCCCAATTATAGCTCCACTAATATTGATAATAAGATAACGAAGAGGTCTTCGCAATAGGAAAGGTATAGCCCCTTCAGATATTCCCAATATTCCCATAAATAAACAAGGTGTTCCTTGTACTTTATCATCTTTTGTAAAATATCTATATCCAAATAGAGTAGATAATCCCACACCAAGAACAGGGACACCAATAGCAATATTTCCGGCTCCATTTGGCGTAAATCTTGCAGCATCTGGAAGTGATGTATCAGACCAAATAACGGTGTATGCAGCTCACGCGGCTTTATTAACTGGTCCTCCTAAATCAAATGCAATCATTGCAGCTATTAAAGCAGCCAATCCTACACTTTGTGATTTATTTTTAGATACATTTAGAACCATATTTTGTAATCCAACATTTAATTTATTTAATGGTATTCCAAACACTCATCACCCAAGTGATATAGATAGAAAACCTCCAACTAATGGCACAATTAGGACAGATCCAAGAACTTTAGCGCGTCCTTTTGGTGTCATATATTTAATAACAAATAATAATAAGTATTGTTCTACTAGTGTGACAATTATAACACCAATAAATCCTGTTTGTCTAAGTATACATATAACTCCACAAAACATTCCAGACGCTAGGCCCGCTTTACCATTAACAGAATATCCAACAAAGCCTCCAAAGGTTATTAAAAATAACATTCCTAATCCAATATTCATTCCTAATATATTCATTGTGTACAAAAAGCCGTTTCAACTTGAAACATTTTTTACTCAATCATTATTATCCCAAGAAAATGAATATAGCCCACCTAACTTAACACCTCCACCTTCAACGGTAAATTGTGCTAAAAGTTGAGAAATACCAACAAGCAATCCACAGGCTATAAGTAAAGGAATACAATATCCAATACCAGTCATTGCATGTTTTAAGACACCCCGCCCTTGATAGATCATCCATCTCACAAATTTGTTCTGAGATTTTATTTCTTTATAATCTTTAATTGTTATATCAAAAGGGTCTAAGTTTTCTTTTAATTTTGCTCCTTTATTATATTCATTGTATGCTTTAAGAGCTAAATCAACCATTTTTTTAGAATCTTTGATCATTTCATTTGTTGAACATTTATAAATAAATTTATTTTTAAATTTAGAAGTTTCAACAGCAACATCTGCTGTGACTATAAGAAACTCAACTTTTTTCAATTCATCACTTGATAGTTTATCCTCAATACCTAAAGAACCATGAGCTTCAACCTTGCAGCCAATATTTCGAGATATCAATTCATCTTCTAATGCTTTTTTTGCCATATATGTATGTGCTAATCCAGCTGGACAAGCCGCTATCCCCGCTATAAAGTGTTTAGAATTTAAGTTTAATTTGGTTTTTTTATTTTCCTCACTACCAGATATGATTATTTTATTAAATAGAGTATAAACATCATTTTTTGTTTTGCAATTTATTAAACTATTTATAAATTCTTTATTTTGAAGATTTTGTGCTAGAATTGCTAAATCTTCCAAATATGTGCTATCATTTTCTGGAATGACAAATGATATAATATGCTCAACTTTAGAATTATCAAAAGTCTCCCAAAAAATTGGAGTTTTTAATTTAAGATAAAATATTCCCGGATAAATAATTTGCTTACCTTTCGCGTGCGGAATAGCAAATCCGTCATTTAATCCTGTTGAAATTTGTTCTTCTCGTTCTTCAAAAAGACCTACAATGTTTTCTCCACCACAATATTCACTTGCTAATTCTGATAAATTTTTAAATACATCTTGTTTATCTTTACAACTCGCATTTAGAGTAATATTTTTTACACGTATTTTTTCCATAATTTCTCCTTAAAAGCTAAATGTTATAAATTGATTTGGCTTTATTACTTTATTTATAATTTGCATTTTCTTCTCATTCGCAAACATTTGTGAAAATTTTGAAAGGGATTCTATATTTATTTCTCTTGATGTCGGATTATAGATTCTGAATACCTTCTCTTTTTGATCATAACTTTTCTTTAAGCAGCTTATAACAAGATCTTTATCAATATTAATATCTAATAAATCATTATTATATTTTTTTATATTTTGAGTTGGTAATACAAACATATCTCCATTTTTATAAAATCTATTTATATTTTGGATCTGGTAATATGTTTCAAATATACATCATTGTTTTGATTTAGAAACAATACTATCTTCATCTTTTGTAATATGAACTCTAAAATTAAAGTTAAGTTCCTTTTCTAAATTACCTGTAGGTGTTGCTAATGGAAAAACAGAATTGCCAGAAGCTCTATTCGGTCTATAAAGAAGATTATTATTTCCAATATATGATACACACCTATACATAGTTAAGGCCAATTTACTTTTATCATTTCCAACAACTTGATATTCATTATTTGCTCTAGCAAATATAGCATAGTTATATTTGTCATTTTTTAACCAACAACAACTTTCAAGAGCTTCGATATCTATTGGATAATCATTTCACTCTCTTTTTTTTCATATTTTAATTTCTTCTTCATAACCAATTTTATGCTTAGTTTTTCCAAATGAAGTATCATTGTAGCTATAACTAGATGAGATATTTGTATTAAATATTATTCTTCATCGTATATTTTTGCATGTATTTATAACATTTATATCTAAATCAATGTTATCTTCAATTAATGTTATTCTAACATTAAATTTTTGTTCAGCATTATTATTGAGTTTGTTTTTTACATCAATATTATATTTCATTTCAAAGCATATTATAGGGTAAGTATTTGATGTTGTTTGTATTATTGATGCAGATATGTAGTTACTTATAACTCTCTCTTGCATTGTATCTGGAGAATAATCATATAAGTCACCAGCATCAATATTTGCCTCAAGATTAAAAAAATCATTAAAGCTAATATTTCTTATTTTGTCAAATAAAGTAATGTTATTATTTTCTAATATAATTTTAAAGTACTCATTTTCAATGAAATTGCTATTCATATATCTCACTGGAGATTTCTTGATTTCTTTTAGCTGCAAGATATTTATTGACATTGGTGAAGAATTTTCAAATTTTAATAATATATTCGTTGTATAAAAAGACTCATTATTATTAGAAATATTGTATTTCTTTAAGTGAGTATGATTATAAGTCTTAAATTCATCTGCGTTAACATAATCTTGATCAAGAATCTCAAATTTCACTTTTTTATTATTGCTATCTACAATTTCAAAATGCTTAAATTTAGTAAAAATTTTCATTTTTGTATTTAATGTTCTTTTAAAAGGTTCAAGGTTAAACACCAAAATATCATTATCTTTATTTTTATTTACATTTGCGATCTGTCGATGAATATATGTTATCAACGAAAGAAGATTATCCGTTGCGCTATTAATTCTTTCAATGATACTTAGGTTTGTAACATCAGAATTACATCCTCCAACGCTATCGTGTGCTTGACACTCAAATAATATTTTTTGTGAATATTGAATTAGTTCATGATAATATGTACCCCCCATTTTCTCGTATATAAGTGATAGTGGTTCTGTAATTTTATAAATTAAATACTCCAAATTTTTAGTTAAATATTTTATATCATATCTTGAAGAATTTATAGTTTTATGAGCTCTTGAAAATTCTCCATATCTTAATTCTCCAACCAGGGATTCTAGACTATATAATTTAATTTCTGCTACTATTTCGTCTATAAACTCTTCATAACTTGTTAAAATTCACTCATTTTCAGAATCTAATTTATTTATTTCTTCAATAATATTTTCAAGATTTTCAAAGCAAACAATCTGATCAGATCCTCAAGGGAACAATATTTTATTATTTGTATTTTTGCTTGCTTCTTTCAACTCATCTAATAAGTGCATTTTTGTATCGTTTGATATTGCTTCATATATCTTTAAAGCATTTTCTTTAATATTATCTTTTTCATACCCGTTAACAAAAAGATCATATAAAAAACGCCCACCACAAGTATATCCATATTTAAATAAATTATAAGAAAGAATTGAAGAACCATCTATTCCTGTTCACTTATTTAGTACCCCCTTGTGCAATTGTTCTTTTTTTACCCCTCTTCAGTGAATAAAGGCCTTCATTTTAAATTGATTAAATATTTGTGGTAAATTTGAATTAAAACCGAATGAATCTGGCATATAAGCAATATTCATCATATTACCATATTTTTCACTCTCCTTTGTCCCTGTTAGCATGTTTCTAACAATTGATTCTCCAGTTACATTAAAAGTGTCTGTTTGTGTATATCAAGGACTAACAACAAGTTTGTCATCCTTGATAATATTTTTAATTTTTTCCTCACTTTTTGGAGAGTATTTTAAATAGTCATCAATAATTGAATACTGAGAATCAAATACAAATTTAGGAAATTTATCTTTTTTCAAAATATATTCATTATAAATTTTCTCAATATTTATGTACATAAATGTGTTTGCTGTTGCTTTAGTAAAATATCACTCTCTATCTCAATGAGTATGAGGCACAACATATATTTTTCACTTTTTCATTATTGCTCCTTTTGTAGATTACTACACAATAATTATAGTAAAAAAAATACAATAAGTCAACAAATTATATTTTTTTTACAAAATATAAAATAAAAAAACACACATAATTCTAATGTGTGTAATTTAAACTTAGTATTAATACTCTCGCTAACTATTATGGTCATCATCGATTGATTGGTCTATTGACATAGAGATAATTCCAGTTATAAACGCATCTACGAATTCATCAACAATATCAATATTCCCAATTAAATTGTATTTAACAACTAATTCTGATATATTTGGAACAATTATATTATCAATAAAATATTCTATAAAATCAGGATATTCAATCTTAAATGATGCTAATTTTTTAGAAATGTTGTCATTTATTTCAAATGCCCATGATGAATATCTATTATTCCCAATATAATCGTAAAAAACTTCACTAAATTCTTTGCTTTTTATAAAATCTACATATTTTGCGACAAAATCTTCTGGGTGTTTTATAGATTCTCTAATATGTTTAAATATTGTATCAAAATCTTTATCTTCACCAATCATCTCATTAATTTTTTCACCATATGATGAAAGCAATATAAACGATGTTGTATTTAAAAGGTTCATCAATATTGAGTGTTCAATAACACCATATTCTTCTTTTGTAATCTTCTCAAATAAACCATCTGCTATTTCTTTACTTAGATTCATTAACTCCTCTTTCACTTATACATTAATATTTTATCACTATATTGATAATAATTGAGAAATTTATTTTTTTATTTTTTATTAATATAAATTTTATATATTTAACAAAATATTTTATTATGCCACTAATGAGTTTGGACAAATAAAAAGAAAATAATTTTCATCAATATTATTATCTATATTAATAGTCTATTCATAAATAAATACTAAATAGTAATTTAATAATATTTATAAAATGCTAATTAAATTTATAATAAAAATGCTAATTAAAATTTCTATTTTGCAAGTTCAAAGAATGTGCGCAACATAACACCGTTACCATATCCTTTATCCATTCCTTCAGTTGCTGCAATATCAAGGTGAACAAATGGAATCTCTTTTGTAAAATGATTTAAAAATGCTGCCGCAGTTGATGAACCAGCTCCAAGTGATCTTTTTCCAGTATTTGTCATATCTGCTAGTTTAGAATTTTTCATAGACTCTAAGTGTCTACAATCTAACGGTAATCTTCATACATCTTCTCTAGCAATTTTTGCTTTTTGCAAAAAATCATTTGCAAATGCATCATCTGTTGAGAATAAACCTGTATAAAAGCTTCCCAATGAATATAACATCGCCCCTGTTAATGTTGCAATATCTACAATTTTATTAACTTTAAATTTATCAATAGCATAATGTAGGCCATCAGCTAATACAAGACGACCTTCAGCATCTGTGTTGTCAATTTCAATTGTTGTACCTTCCATTGATTTTACAATTGATTCTGTCAATGTTGCATTGCCATCTATACGATTATCTGTAAACATTCCAATTGCAACAACATTTGTTTTAATTTTTGCCTTAGCCATTGCCAATACGCTACTTAGCACAATTGCAGCTCCAGACATATCCATCTTCATTCCAACCATTGATAAAGATGGTTTTAGATTGTTTCCTCCAGTATCAAAAGTAATACCTTTACCAACAAATCCTATCTTTTCTCTCTTTGGATCAGAACAATATTCAAATACAACCACTCTTGGTTCAACAGGACTAGCAGCATTAACAGATAATAAAAGACCCATATTTAGAGACTGAATTTCTTTTTTAGTTAAAATTGTTACTTTAACACCTTCAACTTCTTTTGCTTTTTTTGCCAATTCATCTGCAAAATATGTTGCAGTTCCGATATTTGGAGGTGTATCTTGTAATCTCCCAGCAAAAGTCATATATTCTACTTTTATAAGTGATTCTTTAACAATATTTTCATATTTTTGGTCGTAGTCAAAATTAATAAATATTGGATCAGATTTTTGTGATTTATAACTTAATCTTTCTCTAGCAGCAAAAGCTATAGTTTCAACAATAACTCTAACAGCTTCTTCTCCATAACTTTTAATAAATGTGTCAACATGTACACACAAATTAACTCTTTTATTCTCAATAAACTCTTCTAATGTGTCAGCTAATTTTCACATATTTTTGCATCTATCAACTCTATAATAAAATGTTTTGTCTTCTGATATTTGAGTAATAGCATTACACTTGTTTACTATTTGGTCATTTTTAACCTCTTCTTTTTCAATTGCTATTAATTTTAAATAATCATTTTTTTTATTTGTTGTAATCATCTTATCACCAATTTCTTTCCATAATAATACTTCATAATGATTGTACCATATAATCAATACTTTAAATCTATATATATAATTTATAGAGAATATTTTATTAAAAAAATAAAACAATATCTAAAAAGACTAATTTTATTATAAAAACAATTTTTAAACTATTTATAATAATATTTAAGGAGAATTTATATGAGTAATATTATAAAGACAATTATTGAAATACCAAAAGGGAGTTCAAATAAATATGAAATTGATATGCAAACAGGTAAAATAACACTTGATAGAGTTTTATATGGGGCAAACTTTTATCCCGGAGAATATGGGTTTGTTCCAGAAACATTAGATTGGGATGGCGACCCTTTAGATGTGATCAGTTTAGCAACATATCCAACAATGCCTGGGGTATGTGTGAACATTAGAATTCTTGGCTCAATTAAAATGATAGATGCTGGGGAGATAGACACAAAATTATTTGGAGTTTTTGCAGATGATCCAAGATTTAATGATTATAAAACACTTAATGATGTTCCAAAACATCTAAGAGATGAAATTGAAAACTTTTTTTTACAATATAAAACTCTTCAAAATAAACAAGTTAAGATAAATGGGTGAGGATCTGAAAAAGAAGCCTTAGTAGAGTTAAGAGAATGTAGAGAGAGATTCAACAAATATAAAGAGCAACTAAAAAAACCGGGTGGAAAAGAAGAAATAATGATGGAGTGGGAAAAAAAGGGTCTTGGTAAAGGTTAATTTCTAATTTATAAGGCAACATAAAAAAATAATATAAATATACATCATGAAAATGAAATTTTGTTAAAATAACCCATAATTAAATATGGGTTTTATTTTAATATTTTTTTTATTTTACTGAAAATCTATTATTAATATTTAAACAATGCTATTATATTTTGAAAATTTTTAACAAACATACTCACAAAGTATTATAATTATATTATAATACTTTGTGGGGTGATAATAGATTGAAAATAAAAAATAAGTTAAAAAAGGATAAAGCATTTTGAATAATGTTAATTTTATTTATAATTATGGCTGCTTGAGTTTTGATTGGGATTATTGAACCAGTAATATCTCAAATGGTTGAAGTTAATAAAATCAACGACTATATTAAAAAAAATGATATTCGTGAGATTTCACAATCCACTTACAATACTATGGCAAAAGATTCTAATATTGGTAAATATTTTATTTTAGAAAAGGATAAATTAAACTATACACTTATTAACGATATTCAATTTATATCCGTTGATAAATATGGAAATATTAGAGCAATGGCTCATCCATTTGAAAACCTAGTTTGGTCACTATCTTACTTTACAATGCTTTCAAATATTTTAATTGTTGTAGTCTTTGGGTTTTCACTTTTTAAAAAAGAAGACGAGGGTAAAATTGGAATAATAAAATCAAACATAATGATTATGGCCACAGTGTATATAACGATAACATTTCTAATTTTCAATTTTGCATTGTTCCCATATGATGTTGCAGCACATAAGGGTTGACCATATAATGATGCTATTGTTCCTCTAAAAAACGGCTTTTTACACATATTTAATCCGATTGTTTTTATAGTGTATCAGGTTAAATATGCACACCACGAAATGGATTTATCTAAATATAAAGAGAATAAGAAAAAATTAATATTTATAGAAATATACATATTATTATCTTATGGGGCATTTGCAATAATTCGTGGGGGAATAAAAATGCTATCTGGTAGTTTTGCAGATGATAAAACAGCTTTTCCATATTTCTTTATTGAGGTTTTTGCAGATAACCCCTTAGGAGATAAATTCAAAATGACCGGTATGGGAATACTATTATTTATTGTCTTTGTTCTAATCATCGCAGCGATTGCAATAGGTTTTGGAAACATGTATATGGCTTTGGTTAAAAAGAGAATTATTAAATCAAATGAGAAAAATATAAATACCAAAAGTGAAATAAAGATAAAAAAATAATATTCACAATAATATATCTAAAAGGAGAAAGAATATGAATCAATTAGATGAACAAAAAAATTATTCAGAATCTAAAAACCTTTATAATATTGCAAAATGAATATCTATAGGTTTTTTAGTTTTTTATGTATTATTATTGGCTGTTCGCATACAAGATATTATAAATAAACCGGGGGATGGAGTATATCATATATTAAAAATATTAGGTCTTGTTGTTGAAATATTCATGATTGTGGGATCGATTATTATGATAATCATCCTATTCCATTATGCTAAAATTGCTGGAACTGTCGATGAAAAAAATCATCTTGTATTTGGAGTTTGTTTTTTAATTTTTGCAAATATAGTAGGTGGGATACTTATTATAGTTGCAAATAATAACAATAACCAATTTAATAGTAATCAAAATCACAATAACATAAATAAAACCTCTGAAGTAGAGTAAAATTAAAAATAAATCATTAATATTTAAATTGCCAATTATACGGAAAAATTATTAGTTAAATGTAAAAATTAAAGGGAGATATAAAATGAATCAACAACAAAAAAGTAGAAGAACATTATATGCAATAGCCTATGGATTTGATATAGCTACAACAGTTTTATTATCATTTTTTATAATAACAATGGCTTGAATGATACCAATGACTATAGCGACAAAACGAGCAATGGATGAAGTTGGAAAAAATTCAGAAATTTCTCATTTAAGTCTTGGAATTTGTCACATATTCTTTATGGGGCTTGTTAGTGGAATATTAATAATTTGTGCACAAAGTAGCTTAACAGATGTTGAAACACCAATTAATGAAGAAAATTCAAATAAGGTGATCGAGGGATAAAATACAACTATTTAAACAAAAACTTGTTATACATATTACCGAAAATATAAAAGAATAAGGGAAGATAAGTGACTTAAACACTTAGCTTCCCTTATTATATATCATAATTGTTTTATTTAAATATAATGATATTCTATTATATAATTTTTATTATTAAATATAATAATATTATTGAAATTAATGAGTAGTTTTTATAATGATCTTTTCAGGGTCGCCATTATCTGGATTTCTTTTAAAAATATCAATAGTTGTTAACATTAATAACATATATCAATCATTTTTAGCTTTATAAACTATGCGATAATAATTGTAAAAATTTAAACTATCTCATGGCATAGACTTACGAATAACAACAAAATCATCAAGAGATTTAATAAATCTATTCATACACGATAAATATTCTGGAGAGTTTCTAAAACTATTAATTATAGAAATAGATTTTTCAAAAAATTCCAAATATTTTGGATAAACCTTCATAAGAACATTATTAATAAAAGAAATATAAGTTGTATAAAATTTATCCACTTTTGAAATAAGTTCCTCTTTTGTATCAACAAGAACATCAATATCTGTTGAATCTAGAAAATCCTCAACATTCATATTGAAAAACTTTTTGAATTCTTTAATAACTCTATTGTGGCGATAAACTACACCACCATTTGCAAAAAAATAAATAAGCTTAATGTCTAGACTTTTTTCCTTATGAAAAAAATCATAATCAATGACATACTCACCATTAACTTCTATAAATGCAATTTTCCCCGATATATCATCAAACATATTCTGCCTCGTTTCCTATATAATAATATTAAATAATGCTTATACGTATCTTAATCTGCACTATTAGCAATTATATTTTTGTTCTTAATAATATAATTTACCATAGATATTATAGTTAATAAGCACGCAATGTAGATAACAGCTAAGCATAATTGTGATTGTCAAGAATAAATTCCAACTGCGAGAGATTTATTATTGAAAATGAACAATATAATTATACCAATCATTTGAAATGTAGTCTTCCATTTGCCCAATTTATCTGCAGCAATTGCAATTTGTTTTTTTGCAGCAATTTCTCTTAAAACCCCTATTATTAAGTCTCGACATACAATTATAACTAACACAAACCCTGGCAATATACCAGCAGCAGTAAAGACGATTAGAATACTAGTTATTAATATTTTATCAGCAACAGGATCTAAAAATTTACCAAAATCTGTAACCATGTTATATTTTCTCGCGATATAGCCATCTAAAAAATCAGTTAATGTTGCCACAATAAATAAGATAAAAGCGATTAATCATAATAATGGGATTGACAATGAATTAATTTTTATGGTTTTACTACAAACATCTAAAAAATATGAATTATTTAATGGGTAACAAAACATAAGTCCAACAATGATTGGAACCAATATAATACGAATTATACTTAATATATTTGGTAGATTCATTTTTTCCTCTTTTTACATTTTAATTATACAATATTTTATTCAAATAAATAAATATTTGCACATATACTATTCAAAAAAATTGAAAAATATCTCAGAAAAACAATATGAGGCCCTTTTAAGTTTTATATGTGTTCTATATTTTTTTTTAATATCTTTTGTCCCTTGTGATACATCCAATAACTTATAAAACATGTCTCATAGTAGTGAATATCTCGTTATAATCTCTTTGTTAACATTTGAAATAATTTCATAATTTTCCTTACTTATCAGCTTCTTTTTATTTATAATAAAAACACCATCTTTAGATTTTAAATCAATATTGTCAAAATAAATTGTTCTTTGATTCTCATCAATGACTATATTCTTAAAAAGGTCTTTATTATTTAAATATTGGGTCTTTAAAACTAAATTACCCAAGTTTTTAAGATTAATAATGCGAGTACGAATTTCTTGGATAGAATTGATAACAGATGGTAAAAAAACCATATTTAAAACTGTAAAAATAATAGAATACAATAAATTATCTCCATTAAGGAAAACTTTATCATTATAATTGATAATATAATAAATAAATAATGCAGTAGTAATGTTTGAAAACAAATTAAAAATAATATGAGATATAGATTGTCAGTTTACAATAGATTTTTTATTAAAATGTTTTCTATCTAAAAAATAGTCGATATTGTAAACGATTAAATCTTTATAATAACTAGAATTTATAAAGAAATTTGATATTGTAAATTTAAATAGAAAATATAGACAAATAAAAACCATGATATATCCAATTAATTTTTCATATTTATCAGGATAATTCACTCACTTAAAATCTATTTTTAAAATCAATGTTAGGAAAAGTGTTGAATTCAATATAAACAAAAAAACATCAAAATAGTAATAAATAGCATCCTTCGCTTTTATCTTAACCATTTGTTTGATAGTGTTATAAGACTCGTTTATAATACTTAGGTCTTCCTGTGAAATTTTTCTTCGTAAATGTCTTTTATTTTTTTTACCAAACACAATAGACCGATTTTCACTGTTTGCTTCCATATTTCTCCTTAATTTATTTATGCTAGTCAAACCACTCTAATTCGATATCAAATATATGGATAACATCGCCATTTAATGCACCTTTTTCTCTTAAAATATCATAAATTCCTAATTTTTTCATTTTTTCATTAAAAACAAGTAAATTATCAAAAGTAGATAAAGGATTTTTGTTATATATCTTTAAAACATCATCTCCACTTATTCTCCAATGATGATTTCCCATATTTGTAATATTCATATCTACTTTAGATGGAATAAAACCATAGTATTTCTCATTTAATTTTTTTGAATTTTCTTGATCTAGTTTTATTAGTTGTTCTTTTTGTTTATCGTTAATAACTTCAAGCGATTCACCAATCTTTAACAATAAATAGTCAATATTTTGTTTCATTAAGCCAGAAACTTCAATTATTGTTTTATCCTTATATGTATTTTTAAACTCTTCTATTCTAAGCTTGGATTCATCGATATCAATTTTATTTGCAATTATAATCTCCATTTTATTTTCAAGGTTTAGATTATATTCCGATAACTCTTTACGTATTTTTTTATAATTGTCAACAACATCTTCCAATCCGTAGTTTCCAGACATGTCAATAATATGACATATAATTCTGCATCTTTCAATATGCCTTAAAAAACTAAACCCAAGTCCTCTTCCTTTACTAGCTCCCTCAATTAATCCGGGTAAATCCGCACATACAAAAGATCTACCTTTTTTATCAACACACATTCCCAATTGTGGTGTTAAGGTTGTGAAGGGATAATCTGCAACAATTGGCTTGGAATTTGATACCGCTCTTAATAACGTTGATTTTCCAGCGTTAGGAAATCCCACAAACCCAACATCAGCCAAAACTTTTAGTTCAGCTTTTATTTCTATTTCAGTACCTTTATCTCCAGCCTCAAATATTTGTGGAGCTTTGTTACGTGAATTTGCAAATCTTGCATTACCTCTACCACCTTTTCCACCAGCAGCAATTAATTCAACTTGTTTATTTTTTATGAAATCTGCGATTACCTCGTTTGTTTTATTATTGTATATAATTGTTCCAACCGGAACTTTTATATATACATCATTAGCATTTTTCCCATGCATATTCTTCGTCATCCCTTTTTCGCCATTAGGAGCAATATACTTTCTTTTAATTTTTAAGTCTAATAAACTTGCTTTTCCTTCATCACAAATAAAATAAATACTACCACCATCACCACCATCACCACCGTTAGGTCCGCCCTTATCAACATATAGTTCATGCCTAAAACTAACACAACCATTACCTCCATCACCAGATTTTATAATAAAGTAAGCTAAATCTATAAATTTCATATTAATATTCTCCTTAGTCTAGTATTTTATGTGCTTTGAAAAACTTTTTAAATTCTTTAACATATTCCTCTGAGTATTCAATTTCATTAAACGTCGCTTCTTCTTCTACACCTAAAATATCTTTTGCACATTCGATAATGGCATAAACTAAGGAATTTCTAGCATAAGCGCTGTCTGGTCAGTCTGGGAATACAACTAAAAAATAATTTTCAGCAATAATACCAGAAATATTAGACCATCCCGGATTAATAAAACCAATCCTTGAGGAAATTGATTTCTTTAGATTTCCTAGTAGGGCTAACTTTTCAACAATATCCATTTTACATGGGTTAACAATAAATTTTTTAAATGATTTTCTTAACAACATTTCCTTATCGATCTGTTGTTCTGCTAAAATCAAAAAAAGTCTCGTTTTAAATTCATCATTTAGGTTTTTAATATCAAACATTTCAATATAAAGATCAAGATATTCTCTAGCATTGAGAGATTGCATCGTTGATAAAAGTACTTCTTGATTTTCTCGTAATGTTATATTCTTAAGAAGGGATCCCATCCCAGTTGAACTGGAGTTTCTAAATAATGGATTCTTCATCTTTTCAAGATTAAATAGCAGGTTTTTTTTCTCTTCTTCTAAAAAAGAGTTAAAATCTGTATTCTCAATATTTAACTTTAGGTTTTCGAATTGATCTTGTAAAATATTCTTAAGTTCAGATTTGCTTAGCGATGTTCCTAATTGTTGTCTTAATTTTTCAATATAATCTTTTTCCATACATATAATTATACATTTTTTACAAATTATTAATTAAAAAATGTAAAATAAAAAAATAAAAATCAAGTAAAGGGTACTTTATTAATATCTAATCGTAATCATCAAATCCTTCAGCAATATTTTCAAATTCTGGAAGTTTGATTTTGTTAATTTTTTTAATTTGTTTATAGATTTTTTTAATTTTTTTGTTATAATATTTTAGGTTTTTATGAAAAACAGATAGTTTTAAAATAAGGGCTATAAATAATAATCCAATAAAAATAGCAAATAATACTGCAAAAATATATAAAATATATTTCATAGATGCTGCTGAAATTATTCATATTGATTCGGGGTTATCTATATTATTATAAAGAGCTAAACTATCGTTAATTGTAAACATAGAATTAAGAATTTTTTCTAATTTATTTATAGAAAAAGCTCCTTCCACTACACTAACATCAACATCTTTTTTTGTTATATTATTTGTTGATAAATAAGTAATTAAATTTTTATTAAATAGGTAAAGAGCAGTAAATAAGCAAACCAGAAGAGCCACAGATAATAAGACTAAAATATTTCCAGCAATTCTTCTTTTGTTATTTCTTAAAAGTTTTGTTTTTTCCACTGCTATTTTATATTTATACTGCGATAATCTTTTTTTAAGCTCTGACTCGTCCTTATCAGCATTATATATCTTATCATTATCTATATTTCTTCTGTTATATATCCTTTCTTTTCCCTTTCTTCCATGTTTATTTTTTTTATTGCCATTCACATCAAGAAAATCAACAGTCTCTTCATTTTTATTAATAGAAATGTGTTTTTCAATATTTTTTTTATAGGGTTCAATTGTATCTAAACCATCAAGTTCATTAGCATATTGAAAATCAGAATCATTTAATTGCACGTTTCTAACATTGCTTACTTTATAGTCAAGAATATCTTCAGTATCGTCAATAGTTGCTTTATTATCCCCTAAATTAACATTAACTATTTTATCACTCATTTGATCTGGTTTCATAATAACTGTCTTATCATTGTCGCGAAATTGATTATTAACACCAGAAAATGGATAAGGTGGAACGCTATTATTATTAGTATTTTCGGTTTGCGGTGAAACAAATGAAAACTGAGGTTGTTGATTTTGCCAACCACTTTCAGAATTTTGATAATTTTTATTTACTGGTTGATTATTATATTGAACATTGTCAGGGTGTGGTTGAAATTGTGGATAATTAGTTGCAGACCCATATAAAATTTGGGGATTAAAGTTTGATTGAACATTTTGAACTGGTTGTCTTTGTTGTTGAGGGTTAGGGTTCATTGGTCTAGATTGTAAAGGTTGTCTTTGTTGTTGAGGATTAAAGTTCATTGGTCTTGGTTGAACTGGTTGTCTTTGTTGTTGAGGGTTAGGGTTCATTGGTCTAGATTGTAAAGGTTGTCTTTGTTGTTGAGGGTTAAAGTTCATTGGTCTTGGTTGAACTGGTTGTCATTGTTGTTCATGGTTAAAGTTTATTGGTCTTGGTTGAACTGGTTGTCTTTGTTGTTGAGGGTTAGGGTTAATTGGTCTTGGTTGAACTGGTTGTCTTTGATTATTTTGTTGTGAACGATTAAAATCAGGAGTTACCTGTGGGTTATTATTTTTTGGATTTTGATTAAATGGGTCCATATGTTCCACCAACTATATATAAAAAATTCATTAATAATGTAAAATATCTAAATATATTATACATCATTTTGAATAAAATATTTTATATTTTTGTTAAATAGACATAATGTCTTTTTGTTTATCATGAAAAGATTTTTCTAATTTTGATATGTATTCATCTGTTATTTTTTGAATTTGGTTTTCATTATCCTTTAGTATGTCTTTAGATAAATCCATTTCTCTTTTTAATTTATTGATTGCATCTCTTCTTATATTTCTAATTCCAACCTTAAAATTCTCCAAGTCCTTTTCCAACTCTTTAACCATTTTTATTCTTATTTCCTCTGTAAGTTTTGGCACATTAATTCTAATCACATCCGCCTCTGGCAATGGAGTTAAATTAATATTCGCTTTTGAAATTGCTCCAGATATTGCTTGAACTTGGGATCTATCATATGGTTTGATTAATAATTGTGTCGGTTCTGGAATAGATATTTGAGCAACTTGATTCAATGGTGTTAATGTTCCATAAGAATCAACAAGAACACTATCAACCATTCTTGCATTTGCTTTTCCTAATCTATATTTGTGTGAATCTTTTTCAAAATTGTCAATAGTTTTTTGCATTTCTAATTTTATTTTTTCATAAAAATTTGCTTCCATTTTTTCATCCTCTATTTATTTGATATTAACGTATATTCTAATTTGCCATTTGCCATCTTTATAATATTATCTTTTTCATTAATATCAAAGACATATATTTCTAAATTTGCATCCTTTGCTAACGTTGCTGCAGTTTGATCCATAACTTGGAGGTTTTTTGAAACTAAATCCCCATACTTAAGTTTATTGTACATTTTTGCATCTTTGAATAAATTTGGATCTTTATCATAAACTCCTTTAGTCCCATTTTTTGCCATAAGTAAGGCATTGGCATCAATTTCTATAGCTCGTAGGGCAGCGGCTGTATCAGTTGTAAAATAACTATACCCAGTTCCCCCGCCAAATAAAACAATATATCCTTCACTTAATTTTTCTCGAGCATAATTATAATTATAAGAATTGGTAATTGTTTCTACCTTCAATGAAGAATATACTTTTACGTTTTTATAGCCTAGTTTTTTTAACACACCCTCGAAAGCTAAACAATTCATAATTGTCGCAAATATACCCATTTGGTCTGCTGTTATTTTATCAATGTAGTCATTTTCAGCATATGTTCCTCTTCAAATATTACCACCACCAATAACAATCCCTATTTCCAAACCACTTTTAGCCAATTCAATAACTTGCCTCGCTACATCTGTTATTTTCTTTGGGTCAATAATATCATCATCACAGCCTAATGCCTCACCAGAAATTTTTAATAAAACACGTTTGAATTTTAGTGACATTTCGATTATTACCTCTCTCTTTTTTAATTATATATATATTTGTAAACAAAATACCTAAATTACTGTGAATATTGATTTTATTTTTTTTAAAATTCTATAATTTAATTAGTGATAAATTATACTATAATAATGTTAATGTATGTAGTTATTTTGTTGATTTTATGGTATAATAATAAAGATATTAAGGGGTAAATATTATGGCGAAAAAATATACCAAGGAAACAGATTTCAAACTTTTAAGTTCTAGACTTAAGAGAAGAATAAAAGATTTATTAGAAAATAAAATTACAGTCCAAACTATTGCAATTCTTTCAAATGAACTAATCTCATTTTCACCCGAAATGAAATTAGAAATTATAGAATATGTAACTTTTTTAAGCGAAAAATTTGGATTAGAAAACCCAAATTCAGGAATATACGCTGCAAGAGCTATGGAACGCAAGGGTGAAGAAAAAACAAATCAATTCTATATAACACAAATGAAGAAAATTTTGTTGGATGATCAAAAAAAATCTAAGGAAGGATTTTTTAGAGAATCAAATTATATAAGTAGTAACGCTCTATATGTTGAAGATGTTGAAAATGATATAAGCAATAAAACTGTTGAGCTAGTAAATACATATGGGAACGAAGAAATAAATTCACGTTATATATTAGAAGCAGATGATGAAAAACAACTATATCAAGCAAACTTTAAAAAGTCCAAGGAGGATGTTGTAAAACAAGAAACCGGCATTGAGGAAATGCTTAGAAAAAAAGAAGAATTAGAACGAAGAGAAATGGAAATGCTTAGAAAACAACTAGCAGAACAAAGACTTCACGATGAGCAAGAAATGATAAAAGCTCAAGATGCTAAGAAAAACTCAAAAAAGTAGGATCCTCTTTAGAAGAAGAAATTGAAAAGGCTAAGCTCCTAAATAATATAAAACTAAAAAATATCATCAGATCTAAAGAGAAAAAAATAACACTTCAAAAAAATAACTTTTCTAAAGAAAATATTGCTATTGAGGAAAAAAAGAAAAATATTAAATTAGAAAATACAGCTAAGATATTGGCAACAAAAAAATATGTAAAAGCAAATCAAAATATTTCTGTTCAAAATAATAGAAACAAAAATGAACATAAAAAAATGAAAAGTGTATCAATTTCTGAATTTGTAAGTAAACTAAAATTGTCAAAGAGAGATGGTGAACATAATTTTGAAGATCTTGACTTTGATGAATTTATACTTGAAAATGAAAGATTTTCAAAAGATGAAATAATGAACCCTAGAAACAAAATGTACAATTTTTGAGTAAAATTTAAACTTAAATACAAGATATCTAATTTAACATATTGATTGGATAACATTGATATAAATATTCAAAGGAAAGTTTTAAGAAAACGAAAAAAGGTTGAACAAAATTTGTATAAACGCCTTTCTAAACAAACGGTTAAAACTACTGCTCCTTTAAATATAAAATTAAATAATAAGGAATTGGAAATTGAAGAGTAATTACAGTATATATATTAGTATATAATTAATATAAGTATCCTATTTATTAAAAAATTATTTTGCTATTTTTAATGAAATTATATATCATAGTATGATTAGAAATAGATATAAATAATATTATTATACTGTAGAATACCAAGCGTTAGTAAATAGGCTTGGTATTCTACAGTTAATTTTTTTATAGCGTATATTTTGCAAATAATAATCTTATTTGCTACAAAAACAAAATATTTAAATAGTTTTGTATAATATTTTAATCTTTTAAAATTGGAATATTATTTTTTTTACAAAGTTATTTTAATTAATTGCTGAACTTGTTTTCGTAAATTTTTTGAAACATTGTTGTTTAATTGTTTTATTAATATAATTTCGTTGTTTAGTTTATTTAGATCAAAAAGCTAAAGAAAATATATTTTATTCTTAGTTTACTTGTGATTAATAATAATACCACGGTATCTTGTCATTGATAATAATGATTCTCTAATTCCTTGAACACCTTCACCAGAATCTTTTATACCTAAAAATGGAAAAGAATCAGGGCCTCTTTGAGGTCTTGAATTTATATTTATACTACCCGCTTCAATTTTTTTTGATGTTGATATTGCGAGATCAATATCAGAACAAAATACAGACGCTTGTAACCCAAAGGTACTATTATTTGCAATTTTAACAATTTCATCAATATTCTCAGCCCTAATTATGGGTAGAACCGGACCAAATTGTTCCTCTCACGCTATCCTACAATCTAAAGAAACATTATCGATGACGGTCGGCCAAAGAAGATTCCGTTCTGATTTGTTTCCACATATTAACTTTGCTTTTTTTTCTAAGGAGTCGTCAATAAGTGACTGAACAAAATCCTTAGAACTCATATCTATTAGAGGAGTTATATCTGCATTATCTAATGGCATTCCAACAGTTAGTTTTTCAACTAAATTCTTTATTTTTGGTACTAACTTATCTGCGATGATATTTGTTGTAATAACTCTTTTAATCGCTGTACACCTTTGGCCAGAATAACCAAAAGCACCTTTAACAATTTCACTAGCATATAAGTCTATCTTATTATCATCTAAAACAATACCAGGGTCCTTTCCTCCTAATTCTAAAACTAAATCACTAACAACCCCTAACTTTTTAATTTTATGACCTACATTTACACTACCTGTAAAACTAATCATATTTATTTCCTTATGTGTTGTTAAAATATCTCCTATGTCTCTTCCTTTTCCAGTTACAACCTGCAAAATTGATTCTGGTAAATTAGATTCTAAGGCTAATTGACCTAAATAAGCACCAACAAGTGAACCCTGGGTTGCCGGCTTAAAAACAACAACATTGCCTGTTACAAGTGCTGGGATAATTTTTGCAAGTGAGAGATTTATAGGGTAATTATATGGTGAAATTGCTAATATAACTCCTTTTGCAACCCTAGAAAAGATTCCGATTTTATTCTCAAATCCCATGCCTTCGCCTGTAAATGCTATTGGTTCAATTCTTTTAGCTTCTTCAAATACATAATCAATAAGGTCGATGGTTCTTTCAACCTCTATCTCACAGTCTTTCATAGATTTTGCTATTTCATCAACCATAATGGTTGCAATTTTCTTACAATTCTTTGCAATATTATTTCTATAATTTTTTAAGATTTCAATTCTTTTAATTAAAGGAACTGCCTCTCATTTTTTTTGAGCTTTTCTAGCATTATTAAATGCCAAATCAATATCATCCCCTGTCAAAGCTGAAACCTCACCGCAAACTTCGAGTGTAGATGGATTAATTATTTCTAAATATTTTTTATTATCATATATTTTTCCATTAATATATGATAAGAATTTTCATTTATTTGCCATATTTATTACCCCCTCTTAATAAAGTATACCATATTTATTTTTAGTATCTATTAAATAATTTTTCCATTATTATAGACCCACTTATCGCAACATTTAGTGATTCTACGTTATTTGCAACATTAATTTTATAATTTGTATGTGGGTACTTATTTAAATCTAATGAAATTCCACTTCCTTCATTTCCTAAAATAAGAATTAATTTTTTATTAATATTTAAAATGTTATTATTATCTTCGTTCAGATATGTTGTAATAACATGATGTGTATTTATTGTTTTGTCTAATAATTCATCAATATTTCCATTAATTAATTTAAGGCCAAAATGGTTTCCCTGTGCTGCTCGCATTGTTTTTGAATTATAAAAACTACAACAGTCATTTGATGCAAAAACTGTATTAAATTCAAAAGCTCTAGCGCTTCTCAGCAATGCACCAATATTTGATGGGTCTTGTATACCGTCAAGAACTAATATTTTATTATCAACAATTTCTTGTGGGTTGTCTATATCACAGATTCCAAAAACTTTACTTACTGATTTTAAGTCGCTAAGTTTTTTACAAACATCATAAGAAATAACAACTTTTTCACCATTAAAATTTCAAAATTCTTGAATTTCTTCACAAACAATTAAAGTTTTTAATTTTTGCTGCTTAATTGATTCATTAATTAAATGTTCCGATTCAATTAAGTATTTATTTAATTTTTTTTGAATTTTTGGATATTTTAATGATTTATAAAATTTTATTTTTTCATTTTTTAAGGAGATAATCGCCATATTAATCTGTGACTCCAAATGCAATTTGATAAAATTTATTTTCTGGTTTTCACAGATCAGACTTGCTTTTTTTTGGATTTGGAACTGGATATGCAAAAATATAATTTGATTTTCGTGGCATAATTGCAAATTTCATCCCGAGAACAGCTCTAGCATCTTGAATACCCTTTTTTTTATTTTCATAATTAATTTGCTCAAGATCTTCAGCATCTTGCTTACCATATGTCTTTAAAAAAATATCGATTCTATTTTTACGAAATCAAGATGAAAATGTTTTATATTCTTCGTAGGTTAAAACTTTAGGCTCGTCGTAAACATATATTCTTTTTGTCTTAATATTATAGTCATATAAATACTCACGAATTACTATATTCCCAGTTCTACCAGTTTTAAATAATAATTCAGTTTTTTCATATACTTCTTCTAAACTATTCATCCCATATCCTATAAAGCTTGAACCACTTCAAAGGGTTGTAAATTTAATTGCTTTTAAAGTTGAACAATCATAAGGTTCATTAAATACTAATGCCACAACTCATCAACGGTTATCATTTATATTAAAATAAATTTCATATCCATATTTTAAATGTTTTAATATAACCTCATACTTTGTGATTTTTATAACCTTTGTACCAAATTTGGAAATTAAAAATTCAATTTCTTTTTTTGTTAATGTTCTCCTTGATTCACTTTTAGCGCTCCCAAGAGAGGCTGCCCCTGGCCTTCCGTGGGAAAGAGACCTATTTAAAAAACTCTGTGGTGAAGAATTAACTGATCTATTATAAAATTCGCGGTAGGTTGTAATTTTTGAAGTAGAAGATGGATCTGGTATTATATACCCATTTTCATTAACTTTCCTTTTATCTAAATTAACAATATTTTCTTCAAAACCCTCTTTATATTTTTCAACTTTACCTTCTTCATTCTCTCTTATTGATGATAGCATATTTAATATATTCTTATTAGCGCCATTTTTTAGTGCTGGTATTAATGATCCTTCATCTGTTGTATCTCAGGCTTCATCGTACAATGATAATTTTTTAAATTCATTATCTTTTTTTAATTGTTTTTTTGACCTTGACTCTAATTGTTTTTTTTCATCAAAAGTTAACTCTACAAAATCATTTATTGTTTCACCTGAAATTGCAAATTTATTTTTTTTATCAATTGAAGCATCAATTAAATCAGTATTGATTTTTTCAACAAAATCACGATTTTTTTTATATTTAAGATTATCCACTGGCAATATAAAAGAGTCAAATGCAGCTGTGACAAGTCTTAAATCATTTTTATCTTTTAACTGAGATTTTTTTTCTTTTGACTTAGGTGTGTTAACCTTATTTGTTAAAGTGTCAGGGGATATTTTTTCCTCCTCAAAATATGCAGGTTCCCAATCAGATTTTAAGTTTGGAATTTTTGGGTCCCTAGGGTTTTTTGGTTTATATATTTTTGTACTCTTTTTCTTGTCCATAAAAAATTCCTCTTTTGTGTGAAACTAATAATTAGTACCCATTATTAGAGCGGTCAATATTAATTTTATTTTTTTTATCATAAATATCAAAAAGTTCATCTTCTTCCAAATCAATATGAGATGTCAAGCTTAAATATAAATCAACAAATTTTCATAGATCTTCTATTTTTCTAGTGTGTGAATATCTCGCAGCATTTTCAACTATTGATAAAGATATTATATGAAATTTTTCATGTTTGTTATCCTTGATTTTATAATTATTAAAGTCAAGATTTTGTTCATTAATCAAACTCATTAAAAAATGAATTCCATCAATGTACTCTTCAACCAATTTTTCTCGTGCAATTGTTTTGTCTTTTTTTCAATATTTAAAGGATTTTTCTTCATTTAAAAACTCACACAATTCAACAATAAAAGCCAAAACTCTTTTTTCTTTTAGTTCAACAGAATTTGTATCTTGCCCCTTTAACAAAAAAGCATCCAATTCTTTTTGCTTGCATCTAATTTTTTCTAAGGTTTTAAAATCTATCATATCTATATTTTACCATATTTTTATATAATTTATAATGATTATGAACAAGCACAATAAGATTAATTTTTTATTAATATTTTTAGGTTAATTATGTTTAAAAAAATAAAATATGACCTATGCAATAATTTGCTTAGGTCATATTTTTTCGATATTTATAATATTTAAATATCGAAATATTCTAGTAATTACTTTATAATCTAATTTAGACATTATATTAATTGTAAAAAATTAGTATCCTGGTTTTTTTAAAAGTTTAAACATATTATTTTTATAAATTTCAACGCCTGGCTGATTAAATGGGTTAACATCCAATAAATATCCACTATATGTTACAACAATTTCAAAGAAATAGACTGCGTATCCAAACATCTCATCATCCATTTTATCAAATTCTAATATAATATTTGGTACTGAACCACTATTTACGTGGGCATCGATTACCCCTTTTAGGGCAATAGAATTTATTTCGTGGAAAGACTTATTTGTTAAATAATTAAGACCATCAAGATCTTCTTTATTACTTGGCACATTGATATCTTTTTGAGGAGTTTTAACATCAATGATTGTTTCAAAAATTATGCCTTTAGTACCCTCTTGGATAAATTGCCCCAATGAATGAAGGTCGGTTGAAAAAATCATGCTTGTTGGGAAAAGACCTTTTCCATCTTTTCCTTCTGATTCTCCGAATAATTGTTTTCATCACTCAGCAAAATATTGCATTTGAAGTTCATATGAAACTAATGCTTCTGCTTTATAATTTTTATCTGTATGTAGAATATATCTACTTACAGCATATTTAACAGCATCATTATTAATATTTTTTAAAAGTTCTTTTTCTGCTTTTTTTGCACCCTTAAAAACATTATCAATATTAATTCCAGAAACCAATAACGGGTATACACCGACAGGTGTAAATACTGAAAAACGACCACCTATATCATCTGGAATTGTAAAAGTTTGATAACCTTTACTATCTGCTAATTTTTTTAATGCTCCCTTATGAGCATCTGTCACAGCAATTATTCTTTTTTTTGCTACATCTTCGCCTTTTTTATCAACTAACAATTTTTCAAAAACTCTAAATGACATACCGGGTTCTGTTGTTGTTCCTGATTTAGATATATTTACTATTCCAAATTCCTTATCACCCAAGAATTCAACTAATTGAGAAATGTAGGTTGAGGACATAGTATTTCCCACATATATTAATTTAACTTTATCTTTAGAATATAGTCCTTTGATCATATCATCAGCAGCTCTAGTTCCTAAATAGCTCCCACCAATACCAATTACGAGCAAATAGTTTATCTCTGCTCTTAAATTTTCAGCTGAAATTTTCATTGCTTTATACTCTTCATTATTAAATGATGATGGCCAATTCACTCATCCAAGAAAATCATTTCCTTGTCCCGTCTTTTTAAGAATCATTTCCTTAATTTTTTCAAGTCTGGTTTTATCGAATAACTCAACCTCTTTTTCAATATTGGTAAAATTTAATTTTGTTTTTATCATATTCTAAACTCCTTTATAAGTTCTAACAATATTATTTTAATACTTTTTTGAGGATATAACTTGAATTATTCACTGTTTTTTAATAATTCCGGTCTTATTGCTTTAAAACTAAGTTTCAAGTGTTTTTTTTCTTCAACAATATCGGTTACTTTGCAAGCAAACTTGTCTCCGACTTTAAAAAAATCATCTATATTTGAAACATAATAATCAGATATTTCACTTATATGAATTAGTCCAGCTCATTTTTGGTCATCATAAATTGGTTCAATTATAGAACAAAATGCACCATATTCAACAACTCATTTGACTTCAACTTGTATTATATCATTTACTTTATACATATTTCACCTAATTCCTATTTTATTTAACAACTTGAAAAACGACTTAAATTATCAGTCTTTTTTTCTAAAATTGCTTAATAATAATTTTATTATCTACAAGTATTCTATAATAATTAATTAATAAGTCTGACATTATTAATATTTGATATTTTTTGGTATAGAGTATTAATTTGCACATATTCTAAAAAAAAGATTAAAATGCAATTAATTTATTTTTATTACTATATTATTATATATTGTTATAATGTTATTTTCTTGTTAAAAATCATTTTTTATTATATTTTTTTTTCATTAAATTTCTTATGATATTAATAAGTCCTAAAATGTAAAATAAGTTAGAGAGAATGACTCTAAGTAGACCAATAATAAAAAAAATAACTTTTCTTGAATTAGGGGTGTTATCCAATGTGTAACAGATATAGCGAAAATGTAAAAAAGATAAAGTTACAAAGATTTAAAAAAGGAAAAATGCTTGAAAAATACCCAATGAACTAAATACCGTTTCTGTCCACAATTAATATATATTTGAGAAAAAGGAGAAATTTTGTTATTCTAAAAGTATTGATAAGTGTAAAGGATGAATGATATGATAAAAAAATAAGAAAAGAATATATGACAACTGAATTGAAGACAAATCTAAAAGAAATTAAGAAGCTTAAGAAAAAATGCATTATTTCAAAACAAAATAAAAATGATTTGATTTAAAAATTACTTGTGCAAGGGAAATTGAAAGACTAAAAAGTCCATGTCTTCTTGCACAACCGTGGTGATGATGAATTTGATGAAGATGATGATGAAGGATAAATAGAGGGTATTAAAACCAAAATATATAAACATTATGCTCGTTCTCAAATTTATATATTTGAGGCAAGGTCAGCGTTGGTACAAATAAATTGATTAAATATTTTACCATCTTAAAAAATACTTTAAAAAATTTAAGGTAAAATTAAATCCTAAATCCTAATTAATATTTATAAAAAATGTTTGGATATTCTTTCTATACAAAATTATGTTAATATCAGTTATTCGAAAACTCTAGACTATATTTTTAAATTTAATGCAATAAACAAGAAATTTGTATCAGTTCTCAAGAAATTCATAATCAAATGCTACTTGAAAAAGGTAAAAATTTATCAATTAAAATGATAAGAAGAACTACTAAAGAAAACCCAAATATTTTTAAAACAGTATCTAGACCCAAAAAACAAAATAATTTTCCACCTAATCAGAATCAGTAGATAGAGATGGCAACGTTATGACTAATTATAAAACACCAAATGCGTTGGAGCCGATGGTACATATTTTAGATTCTATTTAAAAGGTAAAATAATATAATAAAAATATATGTGGCACCTTAACGCAGTAAATTAATAAAAATATTATTGTGTGTTTAGTTCTCCAAAAAAAAATCTACTAATGTTTCAAAAATTATAAAAAAATTAATTATTCCATCAGAAAAGGATCTTCTTTGCAAAAAATATATATCTATGACTATATTGATAACTGAAACAATATATTATACTTAATGTCTAATAACAGTTTTAAAAATAACTCTCCAACACAAAGATTAAAAGATTGAGTTAATAAATGTTTATTAAATCTTCTGGTAAAATTTAGAGATATAAAATCTTTTTATAATTATTTATAAAAATTTTCTAAAAATTGAAATTTAATGAGGAAATAAATTATAATTTAAAAATAAAGGAAGTAGAATATTATTAGATTAACTTGTTAGTTTGAGTCATTTTTTACTTATAATTTTAATAAATATTTATTCTTTTTAAGAAATAAAACAAATAAAAGACTAAAATAACAAATATTTATTAAAAATAAATGTGACAAGTACTGATTTGCATATTTTTCCCCAAATTTTAATAATGCTTATCTATATTAAGTCTAAATTCTATGATTGCTTTAAGGCAACTTAAGAATAATTAAATTTTTTAAAGGTGGATAATAAGTGTTAGTAAAATTTAGGTTATATTTAAATATTGAATATTTTATTAAAAAAAAATAATCTAAAATACATGCAAATTGAGGTCTAAAAAATATATTTGCTATTTCTACAATTTTTATCACACATAAATGTTTTAAAATTTTTTAACACATTTTTTTATCATCTTTTACCTTTACAAAAAAATGGTAGTTTTAATCTGTTAGCATTATTAGTTTTGTTTTTTTCATTTTTATTTTTTTTATTTTTTTTCTTAAAAAAATAAAAAAAATCCAATTGGATTTTTTTTAAATAAACTGGCATCTCCCTATTTTCGCATTATACTATCGTTGGCACTATTGAGCTTAACTTCTGTGTTCGGTATGGGAACAGGTGTATCATCAACGCTATGGACACCAGATGAATCTGATTCAAATAACTATTATACAAACGTTCGTCTGTAAAATCGTTATTTGAAAACTAAATATTCGATTACTCATATTTTTAATTATTATGCATTGTAAATAGGCTTTTTTGACCTTAAGAAGTCCTCGATCTATTAGTATTGGTTAGCTGAACGCGTCACCGCGCTTACACACCCAACCTATCAACCTCATGGTCTATAAGGGATCTTACTTCCTAAAGGAATGGGAAAATTCATCTTGAAGGAGGCTTCTCGCTTAGATGCTTTCAGCGATTATCCTTTCCGCACATAGCTACCCTGCTGTGCCACTGGCGTGACAACAGGAGCACCAGGGGTGCGTCCATTTCGGTCCTCTCGTACTAGAAACAGCTCTTCTCAATTTTCCTACGCCCACAACAGATAGGGACCAAACTGTCTCACGACGTTCTGAACCCAGCTCGCGTACCGCTTTAATGGGCGAACAGCCCAACCCTTGGAACCGACTACAGCTCCAGGATGCGATGAGCCGACATCGAGGTGCCAAACCTCCCCGTCGATGTGAACTCTTGGGGGAGATCAGCCTGTTATCCCCGGGGTAACTTTTATCCGTTGAGCGACGGCCCTTCCACACGGGACCGCCGGATCACTAAGTCCTGCTTTCGCATCTGTTCGACTTGTAAGTCTCGCAGTTAAGCACCCTTATACCTTTGCGCTCTATGTACGATTTCTAACCGTACTGAGGGTACCTTTGAGCGCCTCCGTTACATTTTAGGAGGCGACCGCCCCAGTCAAACTACCCACCAAACACTGTCCCCGACCCGGATTACGGGCCTAGGTTAGAATTTCAATATAACAAGGGTGGTATTCCAAGGATGACTCCACTACCACTAGCGTGATAGCTTCAAAGTCTCCCACCTATCCTCTACATGTTATACCAAAATTCAATATTAAGTTATAGTAAAGCTCCACGGGGTCTTTCCGTCTAGTTGCGGGTAACCAGCATCTTCACTGGTACTAAAATTTCACCGAGTCTATAGCCGAGACAGCGAAGGGATCATTACGCCTTTCGTGCGGGTCAGAACTTACCTGACAAGGAATTTCGCTACCTTAGGACCGTTATAGTTACGGCCGCCGTTCACCAGGGCTTCAATTCAATGCTTCACCGAAGCTAACATCTCCTATTAACCTTCCGGCACTGGGCAGGCGTCACCCCCTATACTTCGTCTTACGACTTTGCAGAGAGCTGTGTTTTTGTTAAACAGTTGCCCCTCCCTCTTCACTGCGGCTCACCGAAATGAGCACCCCTTCTCGCGAACTTACGGGGTTATTTTGCAGAGTTCCTTAGCTATAGTTATCTCGCTTGCCTTAGGATTCTCTCCTTGAGTACGTGTGTTCGTTCTCGGTACAGGCACCTAGTGACTAAGTTTAGAAGCTTTTCTTGGAAGCATGGGTTCACAGACTTCGTCTTGTCCGAGGACTCGACACCCCATCACACTTCAAGGTTATGATACACGGATTTACCAATGCATCCCTCTTTGTGCTTAGACCAGCATATCCAGCAGCTGGCTTCTGCTACCCTTCTCCGTCACTCCATCACATCACTAGGTGGTACAGGAATATCAACCTGTTGTCCATCGACTACGCCTATCGGCCTCGCCTTAGGTCCTGACTAACCCTGGGTGGACGAACCTTGCCCAGGAAACCTTACTCAATCGGCATGTAGGATTCTCACCTACAAACGTTACTCATGCCGGCATAATCACTTCTTATCGCTCCACCAATCCTCACGGTTTGACTTCAACGCAATAAGAACGCTCCCCTACCACTTACAATAAATTGTAAATCCAAAACTTCGGTACTATTCTTGAGCCCCGGTAAATTTTCGGCGCAAAAGCACTCGACTAGTGAGCTGTTACGCACTCTTTAAAGGATGGCTGCTTCTGAGCCAACCTCCTAGCTGTCAAGGCACTTTCACATCCTTATACACTTAGAATAGATTTAGGGACCTTAGTTGTTGATCTGGGCTGTTTCCCTCACGAGCATGGACCTTATCACCCATGTTCTGACTGCCGTGTATATAAACTATGGCATTTGAAGTTTAATTGTAATCAGTACCCCTAGGTGGGGCCATCATACATTCAGAGCTCTACCTCCATAGTTCTAAACCACGACGCTAGCCTTAAAGCTATATCGGGGAGAACTAGCTATCTCCGGGTTCGATTGGAATTTCACCGCTAGCCACAAGTCATCCACGGTCTTTTAAACGAACGTTGGTTCGGTCCTCCATTAGGTTTTACCCTAACTTCAACCTGCTCATGGCTAGATCACCCGGTTTCGTGTCTACAACAACGTACTAAACGCCCTATTAAGGCTCGCTTTCACTACGGCTCCGAGTATTCCTCTTAACCTTGCACGCTATTGTAACTCGCCGGCTCTTTCTACAAAAAGCACGCCGTCACCCGTTAAATGGCTCCGACTTCTTGTAAGCATATGGTTTCAGGGTCTATTTCACCCCCCTCTCGGGGTGCTTTTCACCTTTCCCTCACGGTACTGGTTCACTATCGGTGAAATGGTAGTATTTAGGCTTACCCAGTGGTCTGGGTAGATTCAGACAGGGTTTCACGTGCCCCGCCCTACTCAGGATACTCCTTCGAGTCTAATACATTTCATATACGAGACTTTCACCCTCTATGGTATGACTTTCCAATCATTTCTATTATGTATTAGTTTTGTAACTCTAACTAGAGTCCTACAACCCCGGTCCGAAGACCGGTTTGGCCTGTTCCGCTTTCGCTCGCCGCTACTTACGGAATCTCTTTCGATTTCTTTTCCTCTTGGTACTAAGATGTTTCAATTCCCAAGGTTCCCTTCTCATAATCTATGAATTCAATTATGGATAATATGAGATTAATCATATTGGGTTTCCCCATTCGGATATTCCCGGATCAAAGCTAACTTCCAGCTCCCCGAGACTTTTCGCAGGTAGACACGTCCTTCATCGGCTCCATTTCCCAAGGCATTCACCATATGCCCTTACTATACTTCTTAAGAAAAACCTATTTGCAATTATAATAACTAATGAAATTTTAGTTTTCTATATTAATACTTTTAAAAGTTACTAATTTACTTTTATAACAATAAATGTTACAAACGTAAGAAAAATAAAATGTCTATTTTCATCAAATATTTAGTTTTCAAAGAACGATTATTGTTTTTTTCATATTCCAGAAATCAACTGTTAGCGTTTCGCTAACTATCAATCTCTGATAACTTTATAGAACTCGAACATAGCTTTTTGTATATGTACAAAATACTGTTAAATTTCTTTCTCCATAGAAAGGAGGTGATCCATCCGCACGTTCCCGTACGGATACCTTGTTACGACTTCACCCTAATCGCTAATCCTACCTTGGTACGCTCCCTCCTTACGGTTAGGATACGTACTTCTGGTATTACCAACTCTCATGGTGTGACGGGCGGTGTGTACAAGACCCGGGAACGTATTCACCGCGACATTGCTGATTCGCGATTACTAGTGATTCCGGCTTCATGAAGTCGAGTTGCAGACTTCAATCCGAACTGAGATCGGCTTTCTGAGATTAGCTCCTCCTCACGGGATTGCGACTCTTTGTACCGACCATTGTAGCACGTGTGTAGCCCAGGACATAAGGGGCATGATGATTTGACGTCATCCCCGCCTTCCTCTAGCTTACACTAGCAGTCTCATTAGAGTCCTCAACTAAATGTTAGTAACTAATGACAAGGGTTGCGCTCGTTGCGGGACTTAACCCAACACCTCACGGCACGAGCTGACGACAACCATGCACCACCTGTCTCAATGTTAGCCTCCACTATATCTCTATAGCTTTGCACTGGATGTCAAGCCCTGGTAAGGTTCTTCGCGTTGCTTCGAATTAAACCACATGCTCCACCACTTGTTCGGGTCCCCGTCAATTCCTTTAAGTTTCACTCTTGCGAGCATACTACTCAGGCGGAGTACTTAATGCGTTAGCTGCGGCACCGACTAATGCCGATACCTAGTACTCATCGTTTACGGCGTGGACTACTAGGGTATCTAATCCTATTTGCTCCCCACGCTTTCGTGCCTCAGCGTCAATAACAGGCCAGTAGACCGCCTACGCCACTGGTGTTCCTCCATATATCTACGCATTTCACCGCTACACATGGAATTCCATCTACCTCTCCTGTATTCTAGTAAGACAGTTTCCAAGGCGAACCAGAGTTGAGCTCTGGCCTTTAACCTCAGACTTGCCAAACCGCCTACGCACCCTATACGCCCAATAAATCCGGATAACGCTTGCCACCTATGTATTACCGCGGCTGCTGGCACATAGTTAGCCGTGGCTTTCTGGTAAGGTACCGTCAAGTTAGAAGCATTTCCTCTTCTAAATATTCTTCCCTTACAACAGAGCTTTACAATCCGAAGACCTTCATCACTCACGCGGCATTGCTTGTTCAGACTTGCGTCCATTGACAAAAATTCCCTACTGCTGCCTCCCGTAGGAGTCTGGGCCGTATCTCAGTCCCAATGTGGCCGATCAACCTCTCAGTTCGGCTACGTATCATTGCCTAGGTGAGCCATTACCTCACCTACAAGCTAATACGCCGCATCCTCATCTTCTAGCGAACCAAACGGTTCTTTTAACAACTTCTGATGCCATAATGTTGTCGTATGCGGTATTAGCAGTCATTTCTAACTGTTATCCCCCACTAAAAGGTAGATTAGATACGTGTTACTCACCCGTTCGCCACTGGGTGCAAGCACCCCGTTCGACTTGCATGTATTAGGCATGCCGCCAGCGTTCATCCTGAGCCAGGATCAAACTCTCATTAAAAAGTTATAATCTTAGCTTATGTTCGTATATCAACTTAAAAAAATCAAATGATTCAAGTTTAAATTGGTTGTTTGTTCTATAAAGTTTTCAAAGATCAATATTTTACACACCTCATTACTGAAGCGCTTTTTAATTATATCAAATAGAGAATAAAAAAATCTAAATATTTCCAAATAATTAGACATTTTTTAAACTTTTTTTAAGAAAATAAAAGCACAAAATGTGTACCTTTAAATAATACCATATAATAATATTAGGTGTTGAAAAAAGTCTTTTTTTATATAAAATATAATAAAAAAAACTAAAAAAATAGATAATGAGAGTAAAATTTTATTAATTTAAATCCTTTTTTAATAAACTTATTTAATATCCCTATTATGTATAAAAAATATGGTAATAATTGGGACATATTATTATAATAGTGTATAAATATTATAATTATTTTATTTGAATGCTTTATAATAATTAATGCGCAATATCCAAGTAATCATACAAATTGTATGTTTTATTTGTACCATTATGTTTTATTTAATTTTTTTTGTATTAAAAAAGTATAAATTAAAATAGTTAATATTTTTCTAAGAAGGGTGTTAATTTATATAAATTATATAAAAAACTGAATTTATAATTCAGTTTTTTTAGTGTATAATTACAAATTTCAATCAATTGTTGGTTCAGAACTTGAATTTGTTTTATCTTTAGATTCTATTATAGGGTCAGGTATTGTTGATGCATCATCTTGAATTGATATTGTTTCTGAATAATAATCACCAAATGGCTTATTTTCTACAATATTAAATGTTGCACTATTATCATTATCATTATTTTGGATATCAATTATTGGTTCTGGAATATCTGAAACTTGATTATTAATCTGTGATTCTGTTTTTGTATTTGCTACAAAGTAATTATCATCAGGTTTATTTAAAATATCTCTATTTCTTTTCTTAATTGCATCTCAAATAAAATCAGACTCTTCCATATTGTAACTTTCCTTATATTTTTTTGCTTTAGCTTCGCTATATATAGCTCTCCTACGTTCACCGCGGTTTAGGTTATTTTGAGCATTATCAAATGATGATTTTGTATATCTAACAACTTTAGATCCTAATCTTCTTGGTATAATTGTTTGGCTAGATGGATCTTTCTTTTCATAGGGCATATTATAAAGGTCTTCAACACCAATTTTTTCTTCATCATAATTAGAATTAGATTGGTATTCATCACCTTCATTATAATCCTCATTTAATGTAACCCCTTTTGGTATTTTCATTTCATATGTTTTATCTGTGTTTATATAATTTTTATCATCAGAACCATCATTTATTTCATTATATAGTCTAGTTACCTCTTCAACCATTTTTTTATTTTGTGCTTGTCAAGATGACATAGCCATAGAATTAGTGGAATCTCCCATATCTTTTTGAAGAGCTTCTTCATCAATTGATTCTAGGTTAAGGGAATCAAAACTGTCAGCTTCTACTATATTATTATCATTAAAATCTTGAAAATTATCATCTTCTTGTTGAACAACACCCGATACATTTCCTTTAATTGCGTCATCTTTACCAGATCCATGTTTACCGTTTCCAAGTGCGCTTATATCATCCCAATTAATATCTTTAGCTTTTGTAGAAACTATATGTTGCATGTTTCTTATTTTTAATTGTAAATTTTCATCATTTTCATCAGGTGTAGACGTAAAATTGTCAAGATTATTATTCACAACTTTGTTAACTTGTTGTTCAATATCTGTATAAATTGGGTCCTCTATGTAAGATGGTTTTGATACTTCATCATCAATATCTTTAACATTGTATTGGTTTACATCTACTTCTTCATTTTTTGGTTGATTTTTTACTTTTTTTGTTTTATTTATTGGCGCTCTTCTGGTTTTTGATCCAGCATTATTGATAATAAGACCTATGATTCCTAAGCAAACAACACTTATAAAAGGAAATAAAACATTTGTTAGTTGAGAAACTTTGGTTAAATTTCATACCAAGGCAAGAGAAGATATTAATGATATAAGAAAAATAAAAGTTATGTATGAAGAAAAATATACTAATGCGTCAGCATTTCTTTTTCTTGATTTGCTCAAGGCAAGTTTAATTGTTGTGGATAAAACAGAAACGCCAAGCGTAGCATAAAATAAATAAGGAACTCACTGATAATCCAAAGACTTTCAAATCTCGATGTCTGTGATTTTTATACTATTCTTGTCGGTAATAAAAATCATACAGCACAATAGTAGTGTAATAATTATTGAATATAACCCTTTTCAAAGATTTCTCATATTTTTGCCCCTTTAATATAAATATATTATATCATAAATTATAAATTAATTCAATAACTAGGTTAAATATTATACCAAAAAATACAAAAAATAGTATAAATTTAGCTTTTTTTTACATATTTTTTTATTTTCCAATTAGTAACAATATAAAATCACACACCCATGATTAACTTATTTTTAACAACTAATAATTAACCTATATTTTTTTAATCATAAATTTTAGGCTTTTTCAAATTTTAAAATTCATCTTAAAATATTTTATAAATCTGTTAGTCAACAATTTAAAATTTCAGATGAATAATTATGCTTAAAGTATTTACCAGATATTAAATATATAATTAGTTGTGGTAATTTATAACATATTTAATGATTCCTTATTTTCACCCAATTATATACAAAATATTAATAAGTAATTAAATTAGTACGCGGCAATAATTGTTATATTTTTGATTTTTGGTGTTATTATTTACAATTTCATTTATCAATTTATAATAATAGCTTACATTATTTTATATTCTATATATAAAATTATTTTTAAGATCGCGTTCAGACATTTTTGGTTAGTCAGACTTTTTTTAAACCAATCCTTTCTTTTAAATATATATTGCAAAATGAATAATGTTGTAGTTTATTTGTTATTATCCACTTCCTTATATTAAAATTGTATTATGAAAAAAACTAAGTTATTTATAATAACCTTGAGCATACAAGTTATTTATTAAATAATTTTAATTTATTATTTTCTTTATATTTTTCTTATTTATTAAAGATAATTTTACTTATTCTAAATATTATATAAAAAATTAAAGATGAAAATATGTTGTGTCATGCTTATATACTATAAATTCCATTCTATTTGCTCAAACAAATAAAGCTAGAATTTATTTTCTGGTATTATTTTTTAATAAAAAGCAACCCTACTACTGGAGAAAATATTTTTTTCTCACATTAGGGTTGCTTTTTACGTAAAATTATTACCAGCATTATCAATAGTTATTTTTTAACACCTTTTAAGAAGTGCTATGTTAACATTCCAAAATCCCAAAATAAAAGCATGTTTCTGTTAAAATGAAAATTATATTGAAAGCATTTAATAACCTATTGTTTTTATGTTTTCTGTTAAATGATTAGAATCATTTCTTTTATCTATATGGTGTTTTATCATACCAACTAACAATGGTATGGTAACTATTAAAGAAAATCATCCAATATAGGGTATAAAAGATACCGCTATTAAAGATATGACTGTACGCGGATGTTCAAAGATATTTTTACTTCTTGTGATATGGATTATAATACTAGTGATTGTAATGGTTGAAATAATTGAAATTATTATTTCACTTAGTAATAAATAAAATGTTAAATCAAAATTAAAATAACGCCTAACTACATAGAGAAAAATAGTTAATCCAAGTAATACAATTATACTATCAAAAATAATAAATGCTAATAGGCATATTGCTGTGTTTTTTGTAATTTTATTTTAATATACATCATCTTGTTTCATAAAAATCAACTCCTATCATAATATAATATAAATAATTATCACCAAAAATATTTTATTTTGTTTTGGAAAAGCAAAATGCACAATTAGTATAATTATCTTATAAATTTAAAAAGATATGTTATATAATATTATTCAATAAATATGAATACTTATCATCTTTGAATTATTTAACTTTAAATATTCAATTTTTACGCTTTGTTTTTATATTTAATTTTATCAAATAATAATTTTAGTTAATGATTTTTTAAAAACTATTATTTATCATATTCTAAAATTATCTATTTATTTGATAATTATATATATGCCTTCGTAAGTGGTTAAGACCAAATCTAAATTTTATTGAAGCAAGGAATTTATATGAAATAATGTCAAATATTTTTTCCAAACCTTTAAATTTAGTATTTAAAAATTTAAACTTAAATTTTGTTGCATAAATTTCTACTTGTTTATAATTAGATAATTGCTTTAATATTTTTATATATTTGTGCTTTGATTCATCTACTTCAAGATAAATAGTTACAATATGGGCTAAAGGTTCCTCATTACATACGCTTATTGCAAGCTCATTACAGGTTAATGTTTTTATAAAAATTATGTTTATTAGCTCTTTATTCATAACTTTATCCTCTGCTATTATTATATGCTAAATAATTTTTTATAATAATATTTTTAATAATATTTATATTTTTATTGTATTATATATAACATATATAAACATAAATTCTCAAATTGTGAAATAAGGCATATTTTTATCGACATAATATGAAATTAAAATAATTATGGTGATAAAACAAAAAATTAGTAAATAATATAGGTGGCGGGGCATTAATAATCATATAAAGGATAAAAATTCAACATTCTCTCATTAAGATCGCTTTTGTTAATAGCTTAAATTTTTCCTCGATTTTCAATTTTTTTAATAAATCAATCTTTTACCTTTGGATTTGTAAAATAAACATATGTCCCCTTGACACCGCGTGTAAGAAGAACATATAAAGAATTTCTTATTATTTGATCTGCCTTTATTAACGCGTTTTTATCATTTTTCTTAATTTTTGCAAAAAGGCCATAAAATGAAGTACTATCAGACTTTGGTTTTTTTTCTGGTCTAGTAACCAGTTTATCATCAACAATATCAAACATATCACCAATGATAACACCGCAATATTCAAATTCTAATCCTTGGCATGTAAATATTGAACCCACTTGTTCAAACGATGATGGTAAATATGCTCACTTTTTGTCATCTTTAAGGTTTCATTGTCATTTCTCACTCTCAATACATATATCATATTGATTGTGGTCATTTTTAGAAACTCAATTTCAATTGTAATTTGCTACAATTCGACAATTATTATTGGTATTTAATTTATGTAAATCATTTTTAAAGACAGAAATATCGCTATAAACTTTAAAATCATAATCTATTTCTCTTGAGATATAATTATCCTTATTATAAAGTAATGATTCAATTCAATTTATATACTCATTTGACCCATTTGCTCTAAATTGTCCATCTAATTTATATTCATATATTTCATCTTTATGATAAATTTCATTCGCAAACTTTAAAATGTTATTTTTGCTACCAATATCATATGTGGTTACTAATTGATTATCATCAACAAAAAAAACAGCAAGATTTGAACTATTCATGATTTCTCTTATTTGATTATCACCAACATTTTTAAATATTCCAGATTTTCCACATAATCTATGAGCCTCATCTACTAACAAACAATTATACTCATTTAACTTTGAACTAATAAAAGAGCCAGAACCACAAACAACCTTATTAATATATGCTTTAGTGATAGTTTTCTCAGAGTTTACCTTCGAAATCTTATCAATATTAAAATTTCTAATTGAAGAACTTTTAGCAATATATTTTGCAGATAAATTTTCACTCAAAAGTTTTCCTAACGCACTAATAAGAACGGCTGTTTTTCCGGTTCCTGGTTGTCCATTGACAATAATACATCTTTTTTTTAAATCTTTTTTACATTTTTTTGCAAAATATAGAATATTTTCATATATAATTTTTTGTGAATCAACTAATGAAAACTCATAATTGCTGGCAATAATGTCCCAAAGTTTATCTTGAATTGAGTTTTTATATGATAGTTCTGAGTTCTCAATTAATCTCATTAGGTTACCAGAATCTCCATAATATAATGATTTATTAATGTATTCGACAAATTTTTGAACATCATATTTAAAAAATATAGGTGCTTGGTCTGTATATTTTTTGTAATGGTTATTTAACAGTGGCTCTTCATCATTATCATTTCTTATATAATTGTGTAAAAACGCACAAGGTTTTAATTTATAATTATTAACATTAAAAATTGTTTGTTCAATTATATTTTTATATGTTAAAACTTGTTGAGATGGATGTGTAAGTTCTCGTTCTTCATTACCAACCCTAGATAATACAAGTCCATCTTTTTCAAAAACAGCTTTAGCAGATCTCCATTGCTTTAACTCAACAATTATAGCTGTTCTATTTTCATTTTGATCAACACCAGTGATAATCATATCAACACGTTTATTAGTTCCTGGAACTTTATATTCTAAATTAATGCCGACCGTATTATCAATGTTTGAATCTTGAAGAACAAGTGCCATTGATTTTAATGAGTTTTCCCAAGATATTCTTTCGCCTAGTGTTATCTTTTTACTTAACTTGTCATAAATATTTTTTTCTAAAATATCACCAATCTTATTATAAGTAACATCTTTAATAAAATTTTCTTTATCATTTGTATATATAATCATATAAACAATTCCCTATCATTATTATTTTATCATTAATTATATGATGTAATAACTAATTATTATTTTATTAATAAAGAATCAAATTATTTTATTTTTTTAAAAATATTCTTTAAAAATGATATAAAATAATAAGAGTAACAAATTACTGGGGGTAAAATGGAAAATAAAACAATTCTTTCTGGAATAACAGCAACAGGAAAACTTACCATTGGTAATTACTTCGGAGCAATTAAGAATTTAGTAGAGTGTCAAGATAAATATAATTTATATGCATTTATCGCAAATCTTCACGCAATTACCATTTCAATTGAAAGTAAAATCTTATCAGAAAACATATTTGAAATGTTAAAGATCTACAAGGCGTGTGGTTTGGATTTTAAAAAGTCAAATATATATTTACAAAGTGATATTAAGGCAATAGGAACTTTGAATTGAGTTTTAACGTGTCAAACAACAATTGGCGAATTATCAAGAATGACTCAATATAAAGACAAATCTCAAAATATAAAAGCAGGAAATAATACAAACTACATTCCAACAGGAATATTAACATATCCAATATTGATGGCATCTGATATATTATTATTCTCTCCAGATATTGTTTCTGTTGGTGTTGACCAAAAACAACACGTGGAATTAACAAGAGATTTGGCAATAAGATTTAATAATAAATATACAACAACTTTTAAAATTCCAAAATTTGAAACTCCCAAAGTTGGGTCTAAAATATTTGATTTAATGGACCCAACAAAAAAGATGTCAAAATCAAGTGGTAATCAAAAATCATACATTCAGATATTAGATAGTCCATCTATTATTAGAAAGAAAATATCGAGCGCAATAACAGATAGTGAAAATATTGTAAAATACGATCCAAATTTAAAACCCGGGGTTAGTAATTTAATAACAATATATGCTTCAGCCAAAGATATCTCCATAAGAGAAGCTGAAAATTTACTAAGGAATAAAAATTATAAAGAATTTAAGGACGCGGTTAGTGATTCACTAATAAATATTCTGACACCAATTCAAGAACGTTATAAAGATATTGATCTGGATGATATAAAAAATGACTTAGAAAACAATGCTAAAAAATTAAATAAATTAGCTAATAACAATCTTGATATTATTCTTAAGAAAACTGGTATAAATATTTTTTAATAATAAGTTATACTAATTTAATAATTTCTTTTTTTTGTAAAAATTGATGATAGTGTTTTAACCTCATTATTATTTTTATTTGTTTGCAAACAACAAACCTTTGCCTTTTTATCTGAAACTCTTATTTTTATAATCGATTCTTTTGAATCGACAAAATTTGCATCCAAAACTATGCTTAGATGTTCTTGTGGGTCTAATTTTATTTCAACTTCATTATTTTTTGATAATATTAGACTAGACCCCAGAGAACGATAATTTATTGTTGAAACTGGAAAATATTCATTATATTGTCAAATACCATTATTTTTGGGAAGGATTATGCTCCCACCAGATGATCTCATAAAGCCACCGCTACCAGTTGAGGTTGAAAATACAATTCCTGTGCCTTGAAATCTTTGTAGTAATGTTCCATCAATTGAAATATCAATAAACGCTGGGTGAACAGAATTATATACCTTAATCTCATTTACAACATAATCAATTTTTTTAGAGGCAACATATTCCAATTCTAATAACTCTATATCAATTATTAAGTACTCTTCATTTAACAATAGATTTGATATTTTTTTAACATCTTCACTTGTATTATTATATGTATAATATCCAACACCACCGGACTTAATAGGAATAATCTTAACACTTTCAATAATATTTTTGTATTTTCTAAATGTTTTTAAAAAACTTCCATCTCCACCTAAGGAAAAAACAAAATCTGGTGACTGTTCATCCTCAATTCAATTTAACTTATCTAATTGTTTTAAGAGTTCTATCTTGAGTAATTTTGTAAGTTCATAATCATTACTAATTATAAAATATTTCTTCATTATTAACCTTTTTAATACTTTCCGTATTGATATAATTTTTTAAAGACACCATCCTTAATTTTAAGTAGCTCTTTTCACGTCCCTTGTTCAACGATACCACAGTTCTGACCTAAAACATAAATAAGATCATAATCTTTAACTGTGGGCAACCTGTGGGCAATAGCTACAGTTATTCTATTATTACTCAATTCATCCAATTCTTTTTGAATCTCTTCTTCTACTATATGGTCAAGCGCACTAGTTGCCTCATCTAATATCAATAAATCCGGTTCTTTAAGAATAATTCGGGCAATAACAATCCTTTGTTTTTGTCCACCAGATAAAATAAATCCACGTTCACCAAGAATAGTATCATATCCTTGTGGCAATGAAGAAACAAAGTCATGCAGCTTTGCATCTTTTGCTGCCTCTATAGCATCATCTTTTGTTTTACCCGGATTTGCATATAATATATTATCTAAAAAGTTCCCATAAATTATCTTTGGTTCTTGATCAACATAGCCAACTCTACTTAAATATGAACCTAGATCAACATTTTTTAAATCATCTACATTATTAATAATTATCTCTCCCTCAGTTGTGTCATAAAGACGCAATAATAATTTAGCAATTGATGATTTCCCGCTGCCCGACTCACCAACAAAAGCATATTTTTTACCCATTTCAAATTTAAGGTTTATAATTGGTAAAATATTTTTTTTAGGGTCTTCTGGGTAATTAAATTTAACATCTTTAAATTCAATGCTATTGATCTTTTTAATGTTTTTTGGTGATGCTGAAATATTTAGAAGAGACCTTGATTTAATAATATATTGAAGTCTTTCAACAGCATTTGTTAATTTTGTAATTGATCGAATCATTGCCGGAATAAATAAAGCGGTCTTCATTAATGAATAATCCACCGCTAATAGTGCAATACAATGCGCAGATATTGTGCCAACTGATTGGTTCTTTTGATTTCCTAAATAAATTGCTAAATATGTTGTAATAAATGGCATAACATAACCTAGTGAACCACATACACCAATAAGAACAGACTGCCAAGAAACATATTTAGTATAATAATGGTCTAGTTCTTTACTAAGCTCATTTATTTTTTCAATTTCATAAAGCTCACTTCCGCTTGACTTAACCAGACGAATATTTAGTAACTTATCGGTAAGGATTTTATCCTCACGTTGTCGTTCATTAATTGCCATAATGCTACTTCTACGATATTTTACAAATACTATGAATGAAAATAAAACTAGCACAAAGTAAAAACCAATTAAAACATATGATATCTCTTTGTCTATTTCATAAGCGGTTCATAAAATAACAATACATCCAAGCAGAACATAAAATACGTTATTTCAAAAGGCTTGAAAACCAGTATAAATGTTAAGGCTATCATTAATCGTTTTTGACATCAATGAACCCAGTTGGTTCTTAGAATAAAAACTAATATCATTTTCTAACAACCTTTTTAAACATTCCATTCTTACAGTTGTTTCTAGTTTAACACACATAAGGCCTAATATAACCTGAAATAGCCATTCTAAAATGGCAAAAACTATTATATATGCTATACATATGTATATTCACCCCTGCAAGCTGATAGATATTCCCATCAGTTCTTCATCAGTTTTGTTAATTAATGCTGATGTTAGTTTATTAAGTAAATAAGGCGTAAGTGAAAAAAAGAAATTATCGAGAAAACAAAGGCAAACGGTTATAAAAAATAACAATTTATTTTTGCCTAATATTGTACGCATAAATTTTATTAATTCTTTAAACTTAACTCAAGTAAATGCTTTTGGATCTTTAAATGCCATTGAAATAAATAACCACCCTATACTAATAATTATACATTATTTATGATAAAACTAACAATATTTGTAATTATAATTTTAAATATTGTTATTTTGCTTAATAATTAAAAATAACTCATATTTGTTAATATAATATTCACTAAATACAAAAATATATAATTAGTGATAAATAACTAAAAAATAAGTATTTTAGAACATATTAAAAAATTTTTATTATTTTTATAAATATTTTCGAAATATCGAAAAATGATTAATATTAAGTAAAAATAGTTGTGAAAAATAAATGTTTCCGAATTAACTATTCACTTACAAAATAAATATATTATTTATATTTAGTAATTTTTGTAAATGAAATAAATTGCATTAATTTTTATTAAATATATTATTCATATGTTCCCTATTAATAACGTATAGAATTCCAGGAGTTAATAAACCACCACCAATAAAATTTCCTATGAATGAAAAAATAATATTAATGGTTAAAAAATCAAAACAATACATAATTATAACAAAATGTCCGGGGACTATAATAACTTTAGTTATTGATTCAAAAAATAATATCCAAAAAACAAATGTGTTTGCTGGGCTATGTTGAAATCCGGATGCAATGAAGAATAATATTAAGAAGAATAGTAACATAATTTTAGTTGTATCTGACTTTGTAGAATATGTAGCTGGAAGTGTTGCACTTACTAATAAATTACACAATATTCCAGAAGCAAAACAAGCAAGCATAGACTTCGATGCCAAACTTCAATCCGCTGTACCATTTTTGTTCAAATAAGTACCAAATCCATACATTTTATGAGTTGCCAAATTAAATGCAGCCGATGCAAAAGCTTGACCATTATCAAATAATCCACAGCTATAAATAAGTAATGCTATTATACCTGTTCCAATAAAATTACCAATAAAAACACCAAATATCCCATATAAGAATTTGCTAAATTTAACAGCTCCCCTAATAGTTGGAATAACTGCAACTACGTGACTAGTATATAAACCACCCCCAAGAAATGTAATTAGAACAATCCCCGCGGGAAAAATAACTCCGTTTATAAGATTTGATATTCCAGCAGTTTTAACACCCAATGTAGCTGAAATACAAGCTACATAAGCAAGAGCTAAAATAGCACCACCAAGTACACCTAAATTTATTTGTTTTAAAAATGAATATTTCATCTTATCAATTGCCGCTTTAAAAGAACCAATTGTTCCTTCTACAGAAGAACTCAAAAATTTTTTTTCGAATTTATTTGTATTGTTTTCGTTAATATTTGACATTTTACTTTTTCCCCTTATTATTTATTTCTGCAATTATATTTTCTATGAATAATTTCTGTTTAAGATTAATTATTTCTTCACTAGAATATTTACGATAGCTTATAGTATCAGTTTTAACTTCATTCGCTCCAATTACAAGTTGATATGGAATCTTTTTAATTTGAGCATCTCGTATTTTATAATTTAATCTTTCATCGCGGGCATCAACATGAGCTCTAATATGATGTGATTTTAATTCATCTTTTAAAATATTACAATATTTTAATATACTATTATCCATAGCGACAGGTACAATTTCTATTTGTGTTGGTGCTAATCACAAAGGTAATATACCTTTAGTTTGTTCTAATAAAATTGCAATAAATCGTTCATATGTTCCAACTAACCCTCTATGAATAATAATTGGTTGTTCAATTTTATTATTTGCAATATATTCAAGTTTAAATTTTTGTGGTAATAAGAAATCTAATTGAATTGTTGATACTGTTATTTCATGTCCTAAAACTGTTCGTATTTGAACGTCTAATTTTGGACCATAAAATGCAGCTTCACCAATCATTTTCTTGAAATTAATGTTATTTTTAACTAAAACACTTTCCAACTCTTTTTCAGCGATATCTCACATTTCATCATCTTGATAATATTTTTCATTATCATTTTTATCTCTTAAGGATAATGAAAGATAATCTATTTTAATATTAAATGTAGATAATGTTTCTTCAATTAGCTTATAGCATCTCACAAATTCATCCTTAATTTGATCTTTTCGGACAAATATATGAGAATCTGTAAGCTCCATTGACCTTACTCTCTCCAAACCAGTCAATGAACCAGATGATTCGTATCGATAAAGATTTGCGTGTTCCGCCAATCTTAAAGGGAGTTCTTTGTAGCTTCTAGATTTTGATTTATAAATTTGAATATGATGTGGACAAGTCATTGGTCTCAATACAAGTTCTTCTTTTTGAAATACCATAGGTGAAAACATATCATCTTTATAATGAACTCAATGTCCAGAAATTTTATATAATTCGCTTGTTCCTATCACTGGGGTTTCGACGGTTAAAAAATCATATTCTCATTCTTTTTCTTTTAAATAATTTTTAATAGTTTCCTTGATAATATACCCGTTGGGTAGTCATATTGGTAAACCTTGTCCTATCAGATCATTAAATGTAAATACTTCTAAATTCTTTCCAATAAAACGATGATCATTATTTTTTAGTTCTTCAAATAATAATATTCTTTTTTTCAAGTCATTTTCATTTTTTCCAGAAATAAATGCTAGTCTTTGAATCATTTCATTTTTTGAATTACCTTGTCAGTATTCTCCCGCAAATGATTGTAGTTCAACTCTAAAATTTAAAATATTTTCTATATATGGATAGTAACTTACAAAAACACTATCTATTATTTTTACTATAGATACTTTAACATTATTATTTTTTACATAATCAAAAATTTCTTTTACGTACTTTTTATCACCATAGGATAATATAAGATCTTTTTCATATTTATCAATATCCTCACCTAAAAATTCAATTTTGTTTACTTTAGAAATTGTTTTATTTACTAAAAGTTGAATTTTTTTAATATCATCTAATTTGAATCTTTCAGAATAATCAAACAAGACTTTTGACTCATAAATTTGTTGTGAAAAATCTTGTTCAAAATTAACTATTCTTAAATCGCGATAGTTATCAATTAAAGATTTTGCTATTACCATTCTAATTGAATTTGCTATCGCATTATTATAAATGTAATCATTTTTAGATGTTAAAATTTCCACTTGAGAATCTTCTTTTAAAACTGAATTATAACTATAGTAAACACCATTTACAATTGCTCCAAAACAATCTTTTTGCAATGATTTTGATATCTTCATTGCACAATCCATAACTGTTGCATTTTCATCCAGAACAATTTCTTTATTATCTAATAATTTTACCTTCATATAACTCCTTACAATGTTTTAATTATAACAAATAGAAAAAATAAAGTAAAGAGGAAAATAACATTAGGTTGGATATAAAATAATGTGTTTTTTTGTCACTTGGATAAAAGACGTAATCAAAATAATCGTCCTATGAGTAATGAATTGCGCGTATTTTTCGTTCTTTTTACCAATTATATTTTAATTTATTTTTTCTGTAAAATTTCTATGCTTTATAAATTTTTTAAGCGTTTTTATCATAATTTTTATTTTTTATTATTTTTTTCAATATAAAATCTTAAGATTTTACACCATAGTACACACAATTTTTTTATTTTTCATTATGTATAAATCGCAAATTTATTATAATACTTATAAATGAAATCCACTTTTTTTAATTTATTTAATAAAAGCAAATAGAATATAAAATATGTGAACAAATTGTAATTATTATCTCAATATTTAGATGTAAAAAATATAGATAATGACCTTTATTATAATTTAATTTATTTAAAATTGTGTGTATAAATTTTTGATTATTTAAGATTTCAAATTATATTAGTTTGATTAGAAAATAAATACACAAAATAAAAACCTAAGCCTATTAGTTTAATGAAGCTAATAGGCTTAGGTTTTAAAGTTTAATAGTTTTTTAAGACCTATATTATAAATAATTTATTTAATAATAATATCTTCAATTGTTTCATTACGAACAAATAATATTTTTTCTCCAGGCTTTGCACCATGATTTTTAGCGACATCATTAATAGCTTTCTTATCTAAAATAAATTTATCAAAATCATCTATTTTTGTCATAAAAACTGAGTGTCACACACCAAATGCTGTTCATAGTTTTTCTTCTGGACATACTCCAAGAATTCTAACATTTGGTCTAAATTTTGACACCTCTTTTAAAAGTGATCCCGTTCTTGATGCTATTATAGCATATTCATAATCACCATCAATTACCTTATCTGCCACTTTGCCAGCTATTATTGAACGTTCACCATTCTTAGATACTTTTTTAACTGTTGCTAATTGTGTGCTATAATACAACTTATGATAAAATTCAATTTCTGCCCTCTTAGCAATAGTTGACATTGTATTTGTTGCAATAAATGGATACTCACCATTTGCAGATTCACCACTTAACATTGTAGCATCTGCTCCTAGTTCAACAGCGTAATAAACATCGGTCACTTCAGCTCTTGTAGGAGCTGGGTTATCTGTCATTGATTCTAACATTTGCGTTGCTACAATAACAATTTTTCCTTTTTCACGACATTTTCTTATCATAATTTTTTCTCAATAAGGTACATCATAATAAGGTATTTCAAGTCCCAAATCACCACGGGCAACCATTATTCCATCACTTGCATCAATAATTTTATCAATATTATCAATTCCGATTTGTGATTCTATTTTTGAAATAATTTGTACGTGCTTTGCATTATTATCTGCTAAAATTTTTCTAATTTCATTTACATTTTCTGCAGTATTTACAAAGCTTGCTGCAATATAATCAATTCCGTTTTCAATTCCAAAAATTATATCCTTATGATCTTTTTCTGCTAAAAATGGTAATGAAAAATTAACACCAGGTAAATTAACTCGTTTATTTGTTTTAACCTCATGTGTATTAAAGGCTTTTGCCTTTACAACTTGTTTTTTAACTTCAATGACAGTCAAATTTAATTTACCATCATCAACAAGCACTGTATCTCCAACTTTAACATCTTTTGACATGTCATAAGACATTTGTAATTCCATCGCGGTGCATTCTCTCTTGTCAAAATCATCTGGATTTGAATAGATTGTAATTACATTACCTGCGACTATTTTTTGTTTTCCATCTTTCATTTTTCCTACTCTAATTTCTGGACCTTTTGTATCCAACATTATAGAAATAGGAATTCCTTTTTCTTTTCTAATTTCATGGATTCATTTTAATCTTTCTCCATGTTCAACAAAATTTGCATGTGAAAAGTTTAGCCTAACAGTTGTCATTCCGTTTTCAAATAATTCAAGTATTTTTTCTTTTGAATGACAACTTGGGCCAACTGTTGTAATTAACTTAGTTCTTTTATGCATTTTGCTTAGGTCATAATGTTTCATTTAATTTCTCCTCTAAAACTTATATTTTATTATAACATAATTGCAATGAATAATTCACATAACATATATATTTGAATAAATATTTATTATTTTATGAAAAAGAATGAACAAAAATTTTATTTTATTAATTTTACAAACTATTTTTAAATTAAAAAAGTCACTTAAAAAACATTAGTTAATGTAGTTTGTAAATCATACATCACTTATGTTAGTTCCATTGACTTTTAAAAGTTTTATGAAGTTAGCATTTTAATTTAATAACATAAACAATTTTATTTAATTAAATAAACAAGTATTTAAAAATTAAAACTAATTACTTATTATCATCATCAATAATCACCGCTTGTGTTGGACACACTGCTTGACATTCTCTTAATTCAAGGTTGTTATCTTTAGCCTCGGCTAAACCATCTTCATCCATAAATAGTGTTCCAGTATCGTCAACACTTACACAAGCACAACACCCAATACAAATAGACTTATCTATATATGTTTTTTTGTTTTTCATATTAATACCCCTCCTCTAAAAAAATGTTAATTCTAATAAAACAACTATTGCGATGATAGCGATAAAAAATGAAATGGAAAAAATAATAAAAACAGTTGCATCAGTTCTCTCCAAATAAATCATATAACATCGTTTATGAAATGGAAACTCGACATCTTTTGAAATATATATTTCTTTTGCATCTATTTTTTTAATACAATATATACATATATTTTTTGATTCAATCATTATTCACCCTACATTTGTTATTTAACTTTTATTTTGCGAAGTGAATCATTTCTTGCAATATAAATTAAATCATTGGTTTTAGCACCTCAAAATTTTGCAATTTTTGAAAGTTCGCTATCACTAGCAAATGTGGTATCAATTTTATCAACATTATTCATAAATATTGAGTGACATGCACCGAATTTTGTATAAAATTTTTCATCTTCGCAGACACCCAAAATAGTTACATTAGGTCTAAATTTTGATATAGATTTTAATAATGCTCCGGTTCTAGAGGCAACAATTGCAAATTCACATTCACCATTTCTAGTTTCTTCTGCTAACTGACATGCAATTTCATCTCTTTTTCCTTTGATATTTGATTTAGCAGTTGAAAGTGCGCGATCATAATAAATTTTTCCATAAAAGGCTAGCTCAGCCCTTTTATTGATTGTAGCCATTATGCTAGTTGCTAAAAATGGATATGAGCCAGCAGCTGATTCCCCACTTAACATTGTAGCATCAGCCCCTAATTCTGTTGCATAATAAACATCTGTTATCTCAGCTCTTGTTGGAGATGGATTATCGGTCATCGATTCTAACATTTGTGTTGCCACAATTGCAATTTTACCCTCTGCTTTACATTTTCTGATTATCTGTTTTTGTCAATATGGAACTTCATAAAATGGAATTTCGAGACCTAAATCTCCACGAGCTACCATTACACCATCACTAACTTCAATTATCTTATCAATATTCTGAATTCCAATTTGAGATTCTATTTTTGAAATAATTTGAATACCTTCTCCATTATTTTCTTTTAATATTTTTCTAATTTCTAAAATGTTATCATGTGTATTAACAAAGCTAGCTGCTATATAATCAACATTTTGCTTTATCCCAAATAATATGTCTTTCTTATCTTTATCATCTAAAAATGGTAATGAAAAATTAACACCAGGTAAATTAACTCGTTTATTTGTTTTAATTATATGTGAATTAAATGCCTCACACTCAATTAATTCCTTTTTAATATTTTTAACTTTCAAAATTAATTTACCATCATCAACTAATACTGTGTCTCCTTTTTTAAGATCAATTGACATATCATACGATGTTGTCATTTCACCAGCTTTACACTCCTTATTGATATATTCATTGTGAGAAGTATAAATAGTTATATGTTGACCTCTTTCAACCTTTATTTGACCATTAGCAAACTTACCAACTCTTATCTCTGGCCCTTTAGTATCTAACATTATAGAAATTGGGCGCTTTAATTCATTTCTCAATTCCTTTACATAATTTATTTTAGGTAAATGTTCTTCGTGGCTTCCGTGGGAAAAGTTTAAACGAATAACATTCATACCAGATTCAAATAGCTTACAGATGTCATCTTTTGTTGATGTGCTGGGACCAATTGTTGTTATTACCTTTGTTCTTTTTACCTTGTTCTCTATTTCTGCTGGTTCATAGAATTCAAATTTTCTCATCTCTACTTATCTCCTTGATGCTTTGTCTAAAAAGCTTTATTTATTTCTCTTATTATTTTATATTCATTATATTTGTCTTTTGGTTTTGAGTTTAATGTGCTCTCAATATCTTTTGCAACAAATTTATTATCACAAATTCCAATATAGACTCCACCAATTCCCTCTGATAGTCTATCAACCGCAAATATACCAAAGTTTATTGCAAGATATCTATCCATAGCTGAAGGGGTTCCACCTCTTTGTACGTGTCCCAATACAGTTGCTCTTGTAACATATCCAGATTTATTTTCAATTTTTTTGGCAAGTCCATGAACATCATTGTAAATATTTTCTGCGACAGCTACAATAACGCTTCTTCTTTTTTGTTTAGCTAATAAAGAAACTTGTTCAGCAATTTCATCTTCAGTTAACTTATTTTCTCTTGTTGAGATCACTTCACAACCAGTTGCTGTCGCTCCATATAAAGTAAGGTCTCCACAACCATTACCCATAATTTCAACAACGGCACAACGGTTATGTGATGTCATAGTATCACGAATTGCATCAATTGATCTAACAACTGTATTTAGCGCAGTATCAAATCCTATTGTATAATCAGAAGAAACTATATCATTATCAATTGTTCCGGGAATTCCTATGCAATTAATTCCCATTTGTGTTAGCTTTTCTGCCCCCTGATAACTCCCATCACCACCAATAACAACTAAGGCTTCAATCTCATGACTTTTAAGGGTAGTAATTGCTTTTTTTCTAACATTCTCATCTTTAAATTCTGGAAGTCTGGCAGAACCAATTGCAGTTCCACCATGACCTATAATTTTTGATGCAAAATCTAAGGTTGCCTCTTCAATTCTGTTTTCTATAAGACCCTTATAACCATCAAAAATAATATATGGTTTAATCCCTTTAGAAATAGATCTTCGAATAACAGCACTTATAGCCGCGTTCATTCCCGGTGCATCTCCACCAGATGTTAATACTCCAATTTTTTTTATCATCATATAACCTCACTATTTATCCCATATTTTAAGCTTATCAACATCGCATATAGCTATATAATCTAGATTTCTGAGTTTTTCTTTATAATCAAGACCAAAACCAATTAAAAAATGGCTTTCAACATCAAAAACATGATAATCTGGATCAATATTTACTTTTCTTGTTTCCAATTTGTTTAATAATGCTGCAGTTTTAATTGTTTTTGCACCAAGATCTTTAAAGTGACTTATTAAGAATTCTAGGGTATAACCAGCGTCAACAATATCTTCAATTACAATAACATGTTTTCCACTGATATCTGATTCAATATCGGTTTTTAATATTGGTTTTCCAGTTGCTTTTGCTTGTCCATTAAAAGATTCAACCTTACAGAAATCGATAATACATTCAAAATCAATATACTTTAATAGTAGAGAAAAAAATGGAATTGCACCTTTTAATACACCAACTAATACTACATCCTCTTTAAGATTAGAATAATCTTGGTTAATTACACTTGCTAACTTTCTAGTTCCTTCTTCAATATCTCTATTGCTAAATAATATTTTCTTTGCAAGTAAGTGTTTTTTTGATGACATATTTCCTCTTTTCTTCTATATAAACTATACATATATATTCTATCATTATTTACTAATTTTAACTAAAAAAGTTTCCAAAATCAAAATTGCAGCTAAATTATCTTTTGCTTTTTTTTGCTTCTTTCTAGATACATTAGCTTCAACCAATATAGATCTTGCCATTTTTGTTGTTAATCGTTCATCTATTCATTCAATTTTATCTTCAGTTCATATTTTATTGTCAATTAACAGGGATACAAAGTCCTCTACCATTTGAGCCCGATGACCAATAGAATTATCCATATTTTTTGGATAACCAATAACTATTTTTTGTGGGTTTTCTTCTTTAATAATTGCTTCAACAAGTTCGCACGCTTGGTAAAAATTGTTTTCTTCAAATCTTATTGTTTTTAATGTACTTGGATAAAAACCATCTGATTTTGCTATTCCAATAGTTTTGCTGCCGACATCAAAAGCTAAATATTTTGCCATTCTTTCTTTCCTTTGTGTTCATAAACCAAATATGTTATTCAGTAAGTTGTTAGTGACATTATTATTGAAAATAATGTATCTGTTACTCAGTGTGCCATTATTAATACTCTTCCAATTGCAACAAGTAATGCAAATATAAATACAGCAACAAAAGTAATAGTTTTAGCTTTTTTTGTCTTTAAAAGGAAGCAAAACCCAAATAAAAGACAAGAAGATTGCACATGTCCTGAATTGAAACTTTCACCTCTAATACTTGATGTATTTATCTCAAATAAAGCAATGTAATAATTGTGATTATAATTTAATTGGTACAATTGAATTGGTCTTACTCTACCAAATATGTGCTTATCTAAAAAAGTAATTAATGTTGTTGCTGTTGCATAAATAACAAATGCTCATATTCCCTTATTATCTAAAATTGATGAAAAATTGTATTTTTTATTTCAAATTCAGTAATATACAGTAATAAACAGTATATATGCAAATATTGTAAATATCGAAATTATAAAATCATTTATATTTTTAGAATCTATTTTTTCATAAAAGTAAATATAAGCTACAATTCCGATTGAACAAAAAAAGTAAATGATCAAAAACAAAATTTTTTGTTTAAATATAAATATTGATGTGTTTCTAAACGTATAACTCAATAATATAAAGATAGAAAAATGAACAACAACAGTTACAATCGCTGCAATAAAAATTTTCACAAATATTGTAAAAAAATTTTTAACAGGATAATAAATTAATTCTGTAATTTTAAAATCAAACAAGCTGATAACAAATAAAATTACAAGACTTATAATAAATATTGCTCCAAAAAATCACTGGCGGTATTTATACAAAATTTCCATATATACCTTGTTATTATATATTAATGATTAAAAGTAATGGAAAAAGAAGTTCATTTTTTTAATATATTTATATTATCAATATGCTTGATATAAAGATAATTAGTGAAGTTTATTATTAATTTTTACAAAATATTTAATATAAAAAAATCATTTCACAGAGGAAATGACTTAAATTAAAAAATAATATTACTTTTTTATATATTAATTATTATTTTCTTTTAATGTTATAGAATGTTTTAATACCATCATAGATAGCTAGGTCACCTAATTCTTCTTCGATTTCTAATAATCTATTGTATTTTGCAATTCTATCAGATCTTGACATAGAACCAGTTTTTATTTGTCCAGCATTAACAGCAACTGCAATATCAGCAATTGTTGTATCTTCGGTTTCACCTGAACGATGAGAAACAACTGCTGTTCAATTTGCTTTTTGAGCCATTTCAACAGTATCTAAAGATTCTGTTAGAGTACCAATTTGATTTACTTTAACTAGAACGGAGTTTGCTGAATTTTTTTCAATTCCTTCAGCAGTTATTTTTGGATTTGTAACAAATAAATCATCGCCAAGAACTTGTACTCTATCACCTATTTTTGTTACTAACTTAGCAAATCCATCTCAATCAGATTCTGCCAAACCATCTTCAATTGAAATAATTGGGTATTTATTAGTAAGGTCCTCTAAGAATTTTACCATTTCATCTGATGTAAATTCTCATTTTTGACCAGTTATTTTTTCTATTTTTTGGAAATGGTATTTTTTATCTTGAAGATATAACTCTGAAGATGCACAATCCATCGCAATCATAATTCCATTTTCGCCCGGCTTGTATCCAGATTTATTTATAGCTTCTACTAATAAATCTAAAACAACATGAACCGGCGTTTTAGCCTTAAAGGTTTCTATTTTGTTATCACTATATGCTCATGATAAATGTGGCGCAAACCCACCTTCATCACCTACAGCTACAATATCGCCCTTTGATTTCAATATTTCTTTAAGTGCTTGGAATGTTTCACTTGACCATCTTAAAGCCTCTTTAAATGAAGGTGCTCCAACTGGCATTATCATAAATTCTTGAAAATCTAATGCAGAATCAGCATGAACTCCACCATTAATAACGTTTAACATAGGGACTGGTAATTTTTTCGCATTAACTCCTCCAATGTATCTATACAATGGTAATTCAAGCTCATCAGCAGCAGCCTTAACAACCGCTAATGAAACACCAAGAATAGCGTTCGCTCCTAAATTCTTTTTGAATTCATCACCATCTAATTTACACATAACATTATCAATTTCAATTTGATTTGTAACCTCTAGGCCGATTATTGCTGGGGCAAGTTTGTTATTTACATTAGAAACAGCTTTTAAGACACCTTTTCCTCCAAAGCGTTTCTTGTCACCATCTCTAAGTTCTAAAGCCTCTCTAGAACCGGTTGATGCACCAGAAGGAACTTTGGCAATTCCTTTTCCTCCAAATTCTGTTATAACTTCAACTTGAACAGTTGGAAAACCTCGTGAATCTAATACTTCCAATGCTCTAACATCTATAATTTTTGACATATTTAATCTCCTTTACTCTCTTATTATATACAAAAAATTGTTGGTAAAAAATATTAATTAGATTTTACTCCTTGAAATATTTTATTTATTTAATTTTTAAACACAAAATTTAAAAATCATTACGGTGTTGTTTTCTTTCATTTACTGTTAGATATTTTTTTCTAAGTCTTAAATCAGATGGTGTTACCTCTACCAACTCATCTACTTCAATAAATTCTAAACTTTCTTCAAGTGTAAATTTACGAGGTGGTGTTAATTTTATTGCATCATCATTACCACTTGAACGAACATTGCTTAATTTTTTTCCGGTTGTTGGATTAACATTTAAGTCATCTTCTTTTGAATGAGAACCAATTATCATTCCTTCATATACTTCCACCCCCGGATCAATAAACAATTCACCACGATCTTCAAGGTTATTTAATGCATATGGAGAAGATACACCGTTTGCCATTGAAATAAGAGCTCCATTTTTTCTTTTTGGAATAGCACCTTTATACTGTTCATAACCATTTAATGATTTTACAAGAACACCATTACCACGTGTTACATTTATAAATTCTGTTTTGAATCCGATAAGCCCTCTACTTGGGACATTATATATTATTTTGTCACGGGTTCCATTTGAATCCATTTCTAATAAAATACCTTTTCTTAGGTTCAAAGAATTAATTACAGAACCTTGGTATTCTGTTGGAATATCAACAAGAACTTTTTCCATAGGCTCTAATGTATTTCCTTTTTCATCCTTATGAAAAATAACCTCCGGTCTTGATACTCCAAGTTCAAAACCCTCTCTTCTCATTGTCTCAATTAGCACTGACAAGTGTAATTCTCCTCGTCCCAATACTTTAAATCCATCAACAGATGAATCAGATAGCACCTCCACTCTTAGACCAACGTTTACCTCAAGTTCTTTTTGTAGTCTTTCATTAATATTTCTTGTTGTTAATAATTTACCAACTCTCCCAGCAAAAGGTGACGTATTAACTAAGAAATTCATACTCATTGTTGGTTCCTCAATTGTAATTGGGGGCATCGGTATTATATTATCTTGATAACAAATTGTATCCCCTATGGTCAGACCATCAACTCCAGATATAATAACAATGTCACCAGCTACAGCTTCTTCAACAGATACCCTCTTTAAACCTTGATAAACAAATAAATCATTTATTTTCCCTTTACCTTTTGAGCCATCATTTTTTGCAATTCCAACTTGTTGTTGTTTTTTTATTTTACCATTAAAAACACGACCTATGCCCAGTCTTCCAATAAAGTTATCATAAGCTAAAGATGATATCTGAAATTGTAGGGGGTTATCTGCATTCTCATTAGGATATGCCCCAACCTGATGGATAATTGTTTCAAATAGCGGATCAAGATTTTTACCCTTTTGGTCCATTGAATCTACAACAATTCCTTCTTTTGCTATTCCGTATAAAGTTGTAAATTCTAATTGATCATCAGTTGCATCCAACTCTAGAAATAACTCCATAACTTCATCAACAACTTCTTCTACTCTCTGATCTTTTTTATCTATTTTATTTATAAGTAAAATTGGTTTTAGACCCAATTCTAAAGCTTTAGATAACACAAATCTAGTCTGTGGCATTGGACCTTCTGATGAATCCACTAAAAGAATTACTGTATCAACTGTTTTCATAATTCTCTCAACTTCTGATGAAAAATCTGCATGTCCTGGTGTGTCAACTATATTAATTTTATATTCACCATATTCAACAGCACAATTTTTTGAATAAATTGTTATACCGCGCTCACGCTCCTGATCATTTGAATCCATAACCTGTTCAACAATATTTTCATTTTCTCTAAAAACTCCGCACTGATTTAAGAAGGCGTCAACTAATGTTGATTTTCCCGCATCGACGTGAGCAATTACTGCTATATTAATTATTTTTCTTTTCATATTCTTCTCCAATTTGCCTTCTAAGATAATACCTTTTTTTGAGACAAAAAACCATAGATTTTGTCCATTTGTGATAAGAAAGAGGCTAAAATTAATTATTTATTTATATATTTAATAATTTTCTCAGATAATTTTTGGTTTTTGACTATCTCATTTAATTTATCAATATTTACATTCTTTAAGGAGTCATTATTAGGATATGATTCTCTTAGTTTCTGAATTGTCTTTTTCCCAATTCCTTTGATATTTTCGAGTGGGTCACTCTTTATGCTATTTATTTGTCGTTTTCGATAATGCGATATCGAAAAATTATGAACTTTATCTTGAAACATTGCAAGTTTTTTATACAACTGTGAATCTTTTTTTAATGTTATATTTTTTAATACAGGGTGATAAATATGGTCTGTTTTATGTTTATCATCTTTTACAAGTCCTATTACATCAATTTCTAAATTAAGTTCTTTTAGGACTTTTAAAGCCCCATTAACTTGACCCACGCCCCCATCAACTATTATAAGGTCAGGGATTGCATTTTTTATAAATCGAAGATCCTGATACCTTCTTTTAACAATGTAAACCATACGGCTAATATCATCCCTTTCTGGGATATCAATATTATATCTTCTAAAATCGCTAAAACTTGGTTGGCCATTCTTAAATACAACAATACCCCCCGTAACAAAATTATCACCAATATTTGCAATATCAAAAACTTCTATATGATAGGGAATTTTTTTTAATTGAGCAATACTTTTAAGTTCTTCAAGGACATCTTTTCCACTAGTATACATCTCCTGTTGATATCGATGATTAATTCCCTCAATAGCATTTTCTCTACCGAGGTTCATTATTTGCTGTAATTCTTTTGTATCTGTATGGCCAACTTCTATTCCTGCTATTTTATTATCAGATATATTTAAATCATTATCAACGAATAAAAGATCAGGCTTCTTATTTCTTTTATAAAGTTGTCCTAGGTAATTAAAAATCACATCTTTATTAGATTCTAAATTAAGTTCTGTAACAAATGATTCCTTATAAATTAAGACTCCAAATTGATAGAAAAGGACAATAATTGATATGTATTTATCATCACTATAACAAGTAACAAAATCATAATTTTTTTCAATATCTAGTATTTGAACACTTTGTTTAGTTGTTATTCCGGGGAGTGAATTGATTATAGATTTATAATAATTAGCTTCCTCAAAATTCAAATTATTGGCAGCAATTTGCATTTTTTTTGTTAATTGAATTTTAAAATCATCATTATTACCCTTGAAAAAATTATCTGCTTTATTAATATTGTATGTATAAAAACCTTCATCAACTTCTTTAAAACAAGCTCCAGAACAAAGACCTAATTGATAATACGTACATGGATTTTTTTGGTTTTTTAACTTACAACGCTTTAGTGGATAAACCCTTTCTAAAAGATAAAATATTTCTCTTGCTTTTGATCCATCTGGAAATGGACCGTATGATCTATAGTATAACTTATTATAATTTCTTATATATCTATAATAAAAATCTCCATCCTTTTTTTCAATAACAACATATGGATATTTTTTGTCATCTGCTAGCAAAATATTATATCTTGGTTTATATTTTTTAATTAAATTTTCTTCAAGTAGTAATGCTTCATTTTCATTAGCAACAACAATGTAATCTATCTTTTCAATTTCTCTAACTAATTTAGTGGTTTTATAATTATGTACACCTTTAAAATAACTAGAAACTCTTTTAAAGATATTTTTAGCTTTACCAACATATATAATTTGGTTATCTTTATTATAATAAAGATAACAACCTGTTGCATTTGGAATTGTCATTAAAACATCATTTTGTATCAATTATCCACCATCACAATCTGTAAAATATTATTATTTATTATCGATTTAGTAAATAATAATATTTTATTATTAACACTATTTCTCCTCTTTGTATATATCCAATTCTTCAAAGGAACCTGTTCTAATAAATTGAAGTGTTTCTTCGATTTGTAACAGACTTTCTGCCGCCTTTTCTAAATCCTTCAGTTGGCGAATTATTAAAAGAAATCCTGCACTATCAACAGTATTTACTTTATTTTTTGAGAGTGAAATACCATTCATGATTTCACGAATTTCATACTTCATACTTTTTTCCATAATTAATACTTTTTTATGTTGATCTTCTACAAAGTTTTCAATTAAATTACCAGTTAAATTTAAAATAGTATTTGCTATTTCAAACATTTTAACAACATATTGAAAATACTCATAATCTTTTTCAAAATTTGGTAAATAATTTTCAGTAGATGCTATTTTTAAATTTTTACAAATTCTTTTAGCAACATGTGCTGTTTTTTTAATTTCACGCGAAATTATAATCCCACCAACTGCAAGACGCAAATCACTTGCAACCATTTTTTGCTTAACAATTTTTCACAAAGCCATTTTTGTAAAATTGTTTTGTTTATCATTAATTTTTTTATCATTCGCAAGTATTTCATCTATACCATCAAACTTGGCAGATTTAACTATGCCAAAAGTTTGTGCATATTGATTTTTTGTATCCTCTACAAGATCAACTAAAAAATTTCTTATTTGTTTTACATCCTTATCTAAAATTTTATTAAATGACATTTAAATCACTTCCTTTCTACCCAAATCTACCTGAGATATAATCCTCAGTTCTTTGATCAAATGGGTTTGTAAATATTTTTTTTGTTTTCCCAAATTCTATAAGTTCACCTTGTAAAAAAAATGCAGAATAGTTACTTATTCTTGTTGCTTGTGCCATTGAATGTGTAACTATAATTATAGTATAATCTTTTTTCAACTTTATTAAAAGGTCTTCTATCTTTAATGTGGCAATTGGGTCTAGTGCTGATGTGGGCTCATCCATCAATAGAATTTTTGGTCGCATAGCAATTGCTCTTGCTATACACAACCTTTGTTGTTGACCACCTGATAAACCCGATGCTGATTGGTTTAAAATATCTTTTACATCATCTCATAGAGCAGCTTCCTTCAATGATTGTTCCACAATTTGATTAAGTGCTGCTTTATTCTTGATTCTTAAAGACTTTGGTCCAAATGCAATATTTTCATATATCGACATTGGAAAAGGGTTTGGTTTTTGAAAGACCATGCCTACCTCTGTTCTTAGTCTAGTAACATCATATCCAGGCTCATATATATCTTTTTCATTTATACATATTTCACCACTCATTTTTACATCATCAACTAAATCATTCATTCTGTTAATTGACCTTAAAAATGTAGATTTTCCACAACCGGATGGCCCTATAAATGAAACAATTGAATTTTCTTTTATTTTTATGTTTATATTTTTAAGCGCATGCTTTTTTCCGTGGTTATAATAAAAATTAAAATCCTTTGCTGTAATTAAATATTTATTCTTGTTTTTTTCAATATTATCAGTTTTATCAACCTTTATAACACCATCTTTTGGTAAATTATTTAAAGCCACCATAATTTATCTCCTCCTTTTCGCTTTTTTATAGATATCTTTTATTTTTTTATTTCTTTCTTTTATTTTTTTTGTAGTTGATTTAATGTTCTCAATTTTAAGAGATTTACTTTTATTAATTATAGCTTTATAGCTATTTAAGATAAATGACCCAGAAGCTTTGCCAATCATTTTAAAAGAATGTTTTTTTTGAAATCTCAAAATTTTCAATTTTAAACTTATTTTTTTATTTGCAACATATTCAACATCTCTAGATAAATAATCCCCAAAAAAATTAATAAATAACATTAACATCACCAAAACTAAAGATGTTTGATACGCATCACCTTTAGCAGAGTTTGAAGAGGACTCTGTTGATAGTGTGTAAATCATTGTCGTCATTGTTGAACCGGGAGATAAAAACCCATTAATTGGTGCTCGAGCAACAGTTCCTAATGTAAGGTAAACTGGGGCGGCCTCTCCTATTATTCTAGAAATACAAAGTACTAAGCCAGTTAATAACCCCTTCATTGCGCATGGAACTACTATTCTAATAATAACAGATATCTTTCTTAGACCCATTCCATATGCTGCTATTTTATTGCTCTTGGAAACAGACTCTAATGAATTTTCAAAATTAATAATAAGCATTGGTAGAACAACAAAACACATTGTTAATGATCCTGTTAGTATAGACATTCCCATAGAAAAAATATTAATGAACATCGTTAATCCAAAAATACCAAAAACAATACTCGGTGTAGATGCTAGAACATTAATTGAAAATCTTATTGCCTGAACAAATTTTGACTTTTGTGGGGCATACTCTGAAAGATATATTGCAACTACCAACGCAATAGGAACAGAGATGAAAATGGTTAAAAAAACTAATAAAATTGTTACAGAAAAAGCTGAAGCAATTCCAGATTTTTGTCCATTTATTTGTGTAAAGTTTTTCCATTGCCAACCCATAATGCCCTTATAGAACACACTTACCAAAATTAAAGAAATAAAGAAAATAATTTCAATGATTGATATTCATAATAAAAATTTAATAAATAAACTCTCTATTTTTTTATAAAAACCACGTTCACTATTATAATTTACAATTTCTTTTAGTTGAGTTTTGCTAAAAACATAAACATATTTGGTGTCGCTATTTAATGAACTTTTTGCTCGTAGCTTCTTGTTTCTTTTTGCTCTTTTTTCACTTCTATCAGCACTAATAAAAAGAATTATTAAATTAATAATTATCACTAAAACAAACAAAAATAAACCAATGGCATAAAGTGCCTTTTCATGTTCCGGACCACTATTTTCTAACATCTCAAGCCCTATGGTTCCGGCCAGTGTTCTAATCGATGAAAAGATAAAATTAGAAAATCCACTATTAGTTACAACACCATTTGTCGAATTTCCAGCTATTAATATAACCGCCATTGTCTCTCCAACAATTCTTGCAATTCCCATAACTATAGCAGAAATGATTCCAGGCAAAGCTGATTTAAAAACAATTCTTACAGATGTTCTTTCTTTAGTGACTCCAAGCGCTAAAGAACCTCATCGATATCCATCTGGCACCGCCTCTATAGCATTTACAGATAATGTAATCATTGTTGGCAAGGCCATAAACGCTAGTGTAATGGCAGCTGTTGTTAAATTTCCACTAGATTTAGCACCCATTCTTATTGTAAAGGAACCAATCTGATCAAATGCAAAAAGACCAAAAACTACAGATGGTATGCCGGCGAGCAATTGAATAATTATCATAAATGTTCTCTTGAGTCTTTTAGATAAATATTCAGATATAAAAATTGAAGAAAATATCGTTATTGGAACACTTATTAAAAGAGCATACAGCAATAATACAACAGTTGAAATAATTATTTTACCGATACCAAAAGTTGAATATGATTTATTTCCCGGATTTCAATCATCAATTAAAAAGTGAAAAAAACTTACTTTTTTAAATAAACCACTGGCTTTATATACTATAAAACCAAAAAGTATCATTAAAATAATCAATATTATTGATGTTATAAAAGTTATAAAATTTTTAGAAAACGTATCAAGCCTTGCATGATTTGGTTTTGGGATATTATGATATGCTTTAAAGGAATCTTTTTTTTTCATTTTTATCTTTCTTTAAATATTAATCTCATATTTGTATATTACATATCGGAACAATTCCGGCTTCATCATATACTTTTTTTGCGTTGGGCGAAAAGGGTATAGAGTCAAAATTTATAAATCAAGAAATAAAAATTAATAATTCATTAATGGATTTTGAATTTGGTCCAAATAATATTGTAAAATCTCTCGTGAACTCGTAGTGTACACCTTTTTTTCCAGCAATTGCATCTTCATTTGTAAAGTCTATATCTATTGCCAATCCTTTCATATTGTCAATTTTATATATATGTTGACGATCTCCAAGTTGATCATTTCCAAGTACAACATCATTTATGGCGGCGGCGTGTAAACCAGATTTCTTTGTTATCTTATTATTAAAAGAGTATGATATATATCCAATAGAACCATAATTTGCAGAAACACCCTGAACCATTAAATTATTAGAATTTGCTACATTTGCTTTTTGCAAATTATTTGCCTTTGTTAATTCGGAAAATGCATCACGTGTTCCACTTCCCGATTCTCTTGTATAAGTAATAAAACTTGTAGACGTATCTGGGACATTAATACTTTTAAGTTCATGTTTTTGTTGTATTTTATGAGCAAGAACTTCTCAGGACATGTCTCCTTTATAAATTTTTGATAATCAATCCGTATCTGAATCGGATTTAGTATAAAAGCTTAAATAGTTATCTAATTGGCTATCTCACCATTTGGGGGCTTTATATATTATTAAAAGTGCGTCTTTACCAAAAGAAATGGAAATAGACTCATTAGGTTTTGGATTTTTAACTAGGTCACTGACATTACTTGTTCTTTTAATAGATTTTGGAGTTCTACCCCCAAAATCTTCAGATGTTAATTCCTTAGAAACAAATCCGGCAGAAATTGATTTATTTTCATACCCATTTATACCCGCTTGGCTACCCAAAGATGAATAAATGACTTCGCCTTTAGAATAGTTATTTGTAATAGCCTGCATTAATTCATTACAACTAGTGCTGCCCCCTATCATTATATATGAACTTTTCACTGTAAATGATCATATTCATAGGGCGATAAATAATATTAACATAAAAATTGACGAATAACCTAAAGATTTTTTCATAATTTTTCTTTATATTTCTTCCTTCACTGAATGTTTTCTAGCTTCAACTAAATTTATCTTAACAATATTGGTTACTCCGGGAACCTCCATTGTTGCTCCGAAAAGTGAATCACAATTTTCCATAGTTCCTTGGCGATGAGTAACAACAATAAATTGAGTATATTCATTGAATGTTTTAATATACTTGGCAAATCTTTCAACATTGAGAATATCAAGCGGGGCTTCAACTTCATCTAAAATTACAAGCGGAATGGGTCTAACTTTTAGTATTGAGAATAGAGTTGCAAGTGCAACTAATGATTTTTCACCACCACTAAGTAAATTTAAATTTTGAATATTTTTACCTGGTGGCTTAACAATAATATCAATACCTGTACCTATTATATCATTTTCATCTGTAAAAACAATACTAGCAGTTCCTCCACCAAAAAAACTTGAAAATACTGTTGGTAAAACATTATTGATATCCTTAATAGTTTTTTCAAATTGATAAGTCATTTCTCCGTCAAGTGAAGTTATTGCTTCTTCAATTTTTTTAATAGAATCAGATACGTCGTTTAGTTCCTTTAAGATAAAATCATAATCTTTTTTCTCTTTTTCATAAAGTTCAATCGCTTCATAATCAATACCCCCGAGTTTAAATATGCTAGACCTCATTTGACTAACAAAAAATTCATCATATTCTATATGGCCTTTAATTTCAGATATATACTCTTGTGCAGATTCAATTGTCATTTGATAATTTCTCATCAACAACTCAGAGTTATTCTCAACCGCTCTTTTATAGCTTTTCATTTTTTCATTCAATGATATAGTTTTTTCATTTAAAACTGAATTGTTTTGATAGTACATATTCAATTCCTCTTCTTGTGAAATCTTTTCAAGCTCATTTGATTTAACAAGATTTGAATAAATATTATATTTTTGTTCTAAAGCTTCTTTATCTGCTTCCAAATTTGCCAATGTTATAGATAGTGTATTTTTTTCATCTGGAGTATCTAATGAGGTTTTTCCACTTATAAAATCTCTGATATCAATCTGTTTTATAGCATAAAACGATGAACTAGCGGCTTCCATATTTTTAAGATAATTAGATTTATTTGCATTTCAGTGAGCTATAGTTGAATTAAATGATGTCATTGAAGATTCAACTTTTGAAATTCCTTTTAAAAGTTTAGTGTTTGACTCTTCCAACTCAGTTATTTCATTTGAAGTTTTTTCAATTTCTTTTTTAATTTTTTCAATTTCATTTGAATGGTCAATTATATTATCAAATCTTCTTCTTTTTTTTGAACCTCCATTAATTGCCCCATATGGAAGGATATGCTCACCTGTAAGAGTAACAATATGAAATTTGTTATATATTTTGGATAATTCATCTGCTGATGCAAAATCTTTCATAACTATCCCGTTTGCAAGAAGGTTGTCTGCAACAATTTTATATTTTTTATCTGTTGTAATTAATTCATTTGCAAAACCAACAAATCCTTTTGCAGACTGAATAACAAAACGGTCTTTATCAGCAATATAGTTAGATTTTAATGTATTTAATGGTAAAAAGGTTGCATGCCCAGCCTTATTTGAAACTAAAAAATCAATAGCAGATTTAGCATTTGATGATGTTTCGACAATAATATTTTGATATGCATTTCTTAATAGTTGTTCAATGGCTAACTTGTGATCATCATTAATCTTAAAAACATCGCTCACAATTCCAACTATTCCTGGTAAATTATTTTTATTCTCCATTACAACTTTTACACCCTCAAATAAATGAGAGCCAGACATTTTTTGATTTAACAAATAATCAATTGATAGTTTTTTTTCAGAAATTAAATTATCCTTATAACGTAATTGAGATATTACTTTTTCTCTAAGATTTTTTAACGTTGTTAATTTTTCTTGTGCTTCTTTTAGTAATTTCTCTTCATTTATAATTGTACTATTTGAAGTATCTAATAATAATTTATTTTCGCGATAATCTCTTAATGAATTTTCAATTATTTTTTCCTCATTATTGTTGGAGTTTTTCTCCATATTAGAAAAATTAAGTGTTGTCAACTTAATTTTGCTTTCAGACATTTTCTGAACAATACTTGTTATTTTTTTTGAGGAGTCAAGCTGCTTTCTTTGATTTTCCCTTATCAATAATTCGATTTTTTTAATTAATTGACGCTTATCAATTATATCTTTTTTTACTTTATTATTTTCCTTTAAAACGAAAGTTAGTTCTTTATTAATCGGTATAATTTGTTCATTAAAATAATCAATTTCTTGGATTGCCTTTGAAACTTCCATTGACTTAAGTTTTTCAAAGTTATTTTTGAATAAAATGGCTCTTTTTGCTTGTGCTTCTAATTTTGGTAAAATTTTTTCTTTTTCATTGATTATATCATTTAACCTTGCGTAATTATCTTTTGCCTTTGTAAGTTCTCGAATGGCTTCATTTTTTCTTTTTTTATAAATTGAAACTCCAGCAGCTTCATCAAAAAATGTTCTTCTTTCATCTGATTTAGATTCAACAAAATTGCTAACAGATCCTTGAGAAATCATCGCTAGACTAGATTTAGTTATTCCTGTTTCTAATGCAATATCTAATATATCTTTTAATCTTACTCTTTGATTATTAATATAATATGCAGATTCATTACTATCTTTGCGATATGTTCTTTTTACTGATACTTCATCATAATCAAGGTTTGAAAATATTTTCTTACTATTGTCAAAAACAAGTGTAACCTCTGCGTAATTTAATGCTGGTTGGTCTTTACTCCCAGCAAATACTATATCTGCATTATTATCACTTCTTAAAGATTTATTTGATTGTTCTCCAAATGCTCATCGAATTGCATCATTAATATTTGATTTTCCAGCTCCATTTGGTCCAACGATACCAATTAGAGGATTTTCAAAATTAATAACGGTGTGATTACCGAACGACTTAAAACCAGTAGCTTCAATTCTTTTTATGAAAATCATATTTCTCCCAACATATTATTATCAAATATCTTATATTTAGATATATATCATATTTATTATACATAAAAAATAAAAATTTTATCATATAAAATCAATAAATACTGAATAAATACTTCCTTATAATTAAAGATTATAAAAGATTTAATTTTTGTAACGCTTCTTTTGCTGCATTTTTTTCTGCAACTTTCTTACTAGGACCCTCACCCACACCATAAACAACATTATTAATTTGCACCTTAATAACAAAATTGTGTTTATTAGATTCTAAGATCTCATCCTTTTCAAGAACATATTTAACACTATTAATTCCCAACGCTTCTTGTAGAATAGTCTTGTAACTAACAGCATTATTTAATGCTGTTTTTTTATCATATTCATACCTAATAAGTGTATTTTTAATAAAATCTTCAGCTTTTCTATAACCAAAAGCGATAAAAATAGCACCAACTGTTGACTCATAAATATCTGCACATAATTTTTCTTTTAGAGCTCCATTATCACGAATTTCAGAAACTGATAAAAAAACACAAGTGTTCAATTCCAATCTAATTGAAATACTCGCCAATGTTTCTGTTTTTACTAATTTTGCTCTAATATTGGTTAAATCTCCTTCGGTAGACTCGGTGAACTCATTATAGATAAGATTAGACACAACAAGATCAACAACAGCATCTCCCAAAAATTCTAGCCTCTGATAATTATCTAAATCCTTTTCATATGCATATGAACCATGTGTAATAGCTGATGCAAAAAGTTTTGAGTTTTCCTTAGTCACCTCAATCCCATAATTTTTAAGTATTTTTTTGTATTTCTCTAGGGACATTATTTCTTCTTTCTATTATTTTAAATTTTTTTCAATTTCTGATAATACATTGTTTTTTACAGCTTCATATGTCATTCTTATCGTTGATACAAATGATAAAACATCGCTTGACCCGTGTGATTTAAAAGCTATCCCATTTACTCCAAGCATTATTGCTCCAGCATAATTTTTATAATTAAATTTTGCCTTTATACGTCTAAAAACCATTCAAAATCCGAGAATGTATGTGAACATCACTCACGGGTTCTTTTTCACTCCTTTTTTTATTTCTCGGAGAATATTTTTACCCATTCCTTCAAATGATTTTAGTGCTATATTCCCAGCATAACCATCACATACAATAACATCAACAATGCCAGATGTTATTTCTCTACCCTCAATATTTCCATAAAAATTAATATTTTTATCTTCCTTGATTAATTTATAAGCTTCTCTCAAAAATTCTGGACCTTTTGAAGATTCAACCCCAATATTTAAAAGCCCAACTTTGGGGTTGGCAATGTTATAATTTGTTTTTGCGTAAATTGACGCTATTTTTGCATAGGTGTATAGGTCCTTGCTTGTATTTTCTAAATTTGCACCAACATCTAATAAATGTGTAACTTTATCCTTAATAATTGTTGGTATAATAGGCATGAAACCAGGGCGTGAAACTCCTTTTATTTCTTTTAGAATAAAATGACAACCTGCAACAAAACTTGCAGATGATCCAGCGGTTATCATACCAGATATTTCTTTTTTTTCTAATGTTTCTAACGCTCTTACCATTGATGAATCTTTTTTTCTTCGAATATCAAGCACGCCATCGGTCATTTCAATTACTTGAGTGCAACCGAAAATTTCAATTTGATTCTTATTATATTTATATTTTTTTAATTCTGTTGTTATTGTTTCTATATCACCAAATAAAACAAGACATAAATCTCTATATTTTTTAATACTTTCAATGGCAGCTCTAATAGCAACTTTTGGTCCATTGTCAGAGCCCATTATGTCAAGACCAATTTTATACATCTTGAACACATTAATCTTTATGATATTTAGCTTTATTTTCTTGTTGTCTTTGGCTACCATTTACACAACAGGCACACTCTTTATCAATACAAACTATGCATGAAATACATTTTGCACAGCTTTTGCAGCCAAGAAAAGAACCAGAACAAACTCTGCATGTATAACAATTATGTGCCCCTCCAGGGCAACAAATTCCTTTTTCTTCCATATCTAATCTCCTTTATTTAATTTTATAACAATTTAGTAAAAGTTAATTTTTTTTTAGATAAAAATAGAATAAGTAAAAATATATAATATAAGTTATAAACATGAGCGTTAGAATTAAAAACCTAAAATTTCCGAAATTATATATATACCTAATAAAATTTATATTTTAAATATAAATATACAATTATTTAATTTATAATTATATTTTTTATAAAATAATATTTTACTCTATTCCTATAATAAATGAATATACAGAATGTTGTGTCTCAACAATCTCATACTCAACATCATAGTTATCATCCAATAATTTTCTAAGAATAACAACATCGCTATGTTGTGCATCTGCTCCAACGAATATTGTAATAATTTCAGATTTACTGGTGATAAATTTTGTTAATGATTTCTTAAATATTATATCAATTGAAGGAGCTGAATAGTTAATTTTTTTATTAACAACGGAAAAGTAATTTCCTTCTTTTACTTGTACCCCATCCATATTTGCATCTTTAGCTGCTTTTGCAATTGAAAAGGTTGTCAAATTTTTCATTACTTTATTTAAATTGGTTATATTATTCTTTGGTGATTCACTAGGGTCTAAATTTAAATAAGCAGACATTCCCTCAACAATTGATTTACTTTCAATAATAATAATTTTTGATTTTTTTTCTTCTTTTTTTGCTTGTTGGACTGCTAGAAATATATTAGAATCATTTGGAAAAATATAAACAACTTTTGCATCCACTTTCTCGATTGCCTCTAAAAAGTCTTTAGTTGATGGGTTCATTTTATCACCACCATTAATAGTGTAGTCTATATTTAATTCATTTTTAAAGTAGTCGGCCATTTCTTTGGATCTTGCAACAGCAATTGTTGCAATAGAGTTTTCAAGTTTTCGAACACTTTTCTTTGGAACTGTTGCTTTTTTACCTTTAGAATGAGGATTACCCCCAATAACATGCTTATCAGATTGCAATGTCATATTTTCAACCTTAATTGAATAAAACTCACCAAACTGTTGTAAGTATGTTAGAACTTGACCTGGCAAAGGGGCATGGGTGTGTATTTTCAATATATCATCGTCAATCACTGCTACAATTGACGTATTTTCATATGCTTGTAATGTATTTCTAATTGTATTTATATCTAAACTTAATTGGGCTTTTTCAAGCATAACAATAGCTTCAGTACAATATCCAAATTCACTATCCCCATCTAATATAATATCTAAATTATTCCCAGTATTCTCATCAAGTTTTTTTAATTTTGCTATTATTTTTCTATTTTTTTGATAGTAAATAGCTCCTTCAATAAATTTAACTAAACCAAATCCGCCACTATCAACGACTCCAACCTCCTTCAACATCGGCAGAAGATTAGGCGTATTTTCTAATGACTTATTTGCGGCATCACAAATGCCTTGTAGAACTGTTGTTAAATTTTCTTTTTCAAAGCTGTTAATTGTATCAACGTACTCTGAGGTTTCTCGAATAACAGTTAATATTGTTCCTTCAACCGGTTTCATTACAGCCTTATATGCAAATTCTGTCGCTTTTTTAAATATTAGTTTTAAGATATCTACATTGAATCCAATTGTATCAACATCAGACACCCCAACACTAATCCCTTTTATTATTTGAGAAAAAATAACCCCAGAATTTCCTCTTGCACCCATTATTAAACATCTAGCAAATTTAGATAAAAGTTCTTTTATTGTGCATTCTTTCATATCAATAATCTCATTGTATCCATTTGTACAAGTAAGATTCATATTTGTTCCTGTATCTCCATCAGGAACTGGAAAAACATTAAGTTTATCAATCTGGGGATAATAATTATACAAATTATTTACACCACTTACTAACATATTTTTTACTATAAGAAAATTAGATTTCATTAACATTGCCTTCCATTATTATATTTATTAATTTTTATAAATAATATTATAAAGTTGGTTCAAAAAAGAACTACTCATTAATAATATCATCAACCACCAGATCTACAATATAGCTTCGAGTGTATTCTGATGCTTTTTCAAGCTCAAATTTTATTCTATATTGAACTTCTCTTAATACATTTTTCATATTAAAACCATTTAGTAAAATTAGATGAATCATTAAATGATTATTGTCATTTTTAACATTAAATTCAACAGATCTAACAACATCTTTTGTTGATAGTTCATCCTTAGGAGTAGCTTTATAATCTGCAAACCCTTTTACACCGGGTATTAAATATACAGTATTTTTAATAATTGTTAATATTTTTTCATCATCCATATTTTCATTATCCCTATATTTATTTTTATATATAATTAATTATACACTATTTTAAATATGTTTTCAATAGTATTCAGTTCAAGAAGGGTATTAACACCGCATAAAGAAAGTGTTCCCCATTATGTAAAAGGAGCCAGAATATAAGATAAATGCATTAATGGATATAAATTTGGGCATAATGAATTGCAAACTAAAAATGTACAAATAGTTCGATTATATTGCCTATTTACAAAAAAATTCTCCTGATAATCATTATGATTAAAGTATGAAGAAATTTAGAGATATAATAAAATATAAGTATAATTTTTTTTTAGTTGTTAAAAATATATTTATATTACCTAAAATTTACAAGCGTTCGAAAATTGGGGTTAAAAAGTGGCTAGACTATTGCTTTAATTATCAGCGCATTGGTGTTGATAAAAATAATATAGATATTAATTCACTTGATTATTTTTATAATGATTGAAAAAATATTAAAAATATAGTATCAAAACCGGTCTTTAATAGAGAAAACATTGATGAAATCATAATTAAAGGAGAACTGGGAAATATTAGTGCAATTATTGGTCTTAATGAAAATACAACAAAATGGGTTATTGGTCTTCATGGTTGAACTGAAAATAAATACTTAGGGTTAAGATTGCTAAATGATTTTTATAAAAAAGGTTATAATATCTTGTCATTTGATAGTTTTGCTCATGGATTAACATATGGTAACAAAACAGATATCGGGTACTCAACAGTTAAAATCTTAGATAATATAATCAAATACATTAAAGATAAATTTTTTGCTTCTTCGATTGGACTGATTGGAAATAGTATGGGAGCATCGACCGCTATCTTGTATATCCAAAATGGGTTAGAAAGAAAAAATATTAATTGAGTCGTTGCAGATTGTGGATTTGCAGATCTCTTGATTCAAATGCGATACAAAATACAAGAAAATGAAGAAACAAATTGGCCCTTAATATCTATTGGTCTTTGTAATAAATTTAAAAAAGAAACTAACACAAATATAAAAAAATATTCACTTATAAAGAAAATGAAGAAAATAAGTAAGGTACCAATATTATTTATTCATCCATTGGGAGACACATTTATAAATTATGAACATAGTCTTTGGATGTATAATTGTAAAATAAAATACGAAAAACAAATTGAGAGTAAAATTTGAATGCCGTTAGGTTCAGAGCATGTCCTCGCCATATCAACATATCAAAATCAATATTTTAAAAAAATAGAGGAATTTATAGATAAATTTTAACAAATTTTATGCTTATTTATAATATCATCAATAATTGATATAATTGAAGGGGAATAAAATATTTAAAAAATCTGTTTATATTCATACATTAACAAGCTTATTACTACTATGAACATACGTTATACTTAATGTGCTAATAGAATTATCATAATAAAAGAGATAAAGGCTTAGTTTTTCTATTTTTACTAACTATATTATAATTTATTACTTTCATGCAATTTCAATATTTCATTAACTTTTCGAAACTATCTAAGAAATGGTTAAAAAATTATAAAAAATTATAACTAAAGTATTTTGTAAATTTATGTTCTATTTAATCATTTAAACTCTAATTTGTAAAATTGCGTTTAAATCTATTTTAGCCATTGAATGTTAGTTTATTTAGATTCTTTACAAACTTGAAAATATTTTTGTTTACAAAAGCGGTGCTACAATATTATTTATCTATTATTTTTTATTATTGTTATTTGCAAATATTAATACACTATAAATAATATTAATCTACAAATAGTAAATAAATTGGGGGGCATAAGGGAAGCTAAGTGTACTGAATTATACCTAGTTTTTTTTCTTTTTACCACTTATATTATAATTTATTTCTTTCATGAATTTTCAAGTTTTTATAAACCTTTGAAATGTATTTAAGAAATGATTAATATTTATAAATTTTTCTCCAAATGATTTTATGAATTTTTGTTTTATTCAACCGTTTAAGCTTTTTTTGGAGAATTAGGTTTGAACATTTTTTAGACATTAAATGTGTAATTTGTTTATTAGACTTTATAAAGTTAATAATATTTTCATTTGCAAAAGCGCCACCACAATCTGATGAATTATTAATTTTTTATTATTGTTATTTGCAAATGTTGATATATTTTCAAAATCTTAATTACATTCTTACTATTTTCATTCTTTCAAATTTATAAGCAAGAGATTTTTTGTTTTCTCATATATAAAATATTAATCAATTTAATTTCTGTATGAGTTTTTATCTTCATATTTATTCAATAACACTAATTACATTTGTTATTATAATTTGTTTTGCTAAATCATAATAACAAATTTGTTATGTTTTTTTGATAAAAGATGATTCTTTCTTTTTCTTGATATGTTTTAAAAACATTTGCTTTTCCTTGTTAATTTTCTCATTTTAATAAAGACATTTTCTTGTTTAGAAACCTTAATTCAATTAGAAATACCACTATAACTAATACAGAAATTCTTATATTTTCTAATAAATTAATTAAAATATAATGGTAATGATGAAATCGAAAGATTATTCTTAAATATATTTAAAGGGGAAAGAAAATTAAATTTTCTTTAAATTGGTGGTAGGGTGTTATACTAATATTGAAATATTTAATTAAATATTTTGTGTTTAAATTAAAATTTGCTACATATAAGTATATTTGTGAACATGAGTAATGTTTATAAATTTTTGATTTTTGTATGTTAATTTTATCCTTCTTACTCATCCTCATCAAATTCATCATCACCATGGCTGTGCAAGAATGCATAGACTTTTCCAATACTTCATATTTCCCTTTTAATAATAAGTTATCTAGTCATGCTTTGTATATCTCCTTTTTTAGCTTTATTTTCTCTTTTTAATTCTTTTATTTATTTATTCTGTAATTTTAATCGTTTTTGATCAACAACATCTTTATTTTTTTTGCACATTCACAATTTTTAAATCTTTCTACAAAAATTTCTTTAATATTCTTATCATAATGCTTATTTTTCATTATTTTCCACTTTATAAAAAGCTGGATGTTTTATCCTCCAATACACTTATCTTCTCTTATGCCAATTTAGTACAACAATATTATTGTTATCATATCTAAGAAAGATTTTTTTGAGAATAAATTTCAATTAAATAAAGTTACTATGCATTCTAATCTAATTAGATAAATAAATTAAAAAAATATTTTAAGTTAATTAAACAAGTCAATAAAAACTAAAAATACCAGACATTAAATTCTCTATAACATTTAACACCACATTTTATATGGGTGCTCATATTTATTTTATATTAATGTTATAATGAAATTTTTCTATTTAAGAAATACATTCACAGTGTTGCCAAACCACCTAATACTATAAAGTAAATTAGGTTAATAAATTTATCTATCCCATCAACCATCACACTTGTCATCGATGAGAATATTATTGGTATACATTTAATAATTCCAAGAAAGCTTTCTGGCATTAGGGTTGAGTAACGAACAAGGCTTATACCATTGTTATATTTATTAGAATTTTTAACAATAAATAGAACTAGGAAATCAAATCTGCAGATACAAGCAAATATAATGATTAATCCAGTTGAAATTGTAACCAAAACTATATATAAAACTAATGATTTATTTCATAATAAATATCCGCCCAATAATATTAAAATTGTTAATAATAACACATTCATATATATATTAAATATTTCTCAACAAGCAGATGGAGTGCTTTGAAAATATGGTAGTTTTACTAATGTTGTGAATATAATATCAATTAAGGAATTTATAAATACATAGAAAATGACCACAAACAATAGAATAAAAAATACTTCGTTTCTACTTAACCCAGAATAAAAGGCAAACCTAAATTTTTTATTACGAAGCTGGTAAAAAAATAAAAAGAACGCAAACATAGTAATGGTTGAAAAAACCACCAAATAAAATAAACCAAAAAATACTAGAAGATCAAACTGGACCGCATTAAATAATCTAGAAAGTGAGTTAGATTCTTTTAATTTTAAAAGACTATTATCTCATTTTGCCCTACCGTCTTCACTAAGATATATAAAACTAAATATGAAAATAATGACCACGGGGGCTATTATTGAACATATAAACCATACCTTGTTGATGCTAACAACATTTCCAAAAAATATTAATTTTTTTCTAAATTTACTTTTAATAAAACTATTTTTTTCTTTCTTATTAGTCATCTTCCGCCCCATCTATTATATCTTTAATCTTTTGATTATTTGAGTAAAATTCATAATATATCTCCATCTGTTTACTTAATAACTCATCTCAATTTGATATATCCTCATTTTTAAATATTTCATTTTCTTTAATAACAATTACTTTGTTACATAAATTCGCAATATCTTCCAATATGTGCGATGCGTAAATTATTATTTTATCATTTGCAATTTCCTTTAAAAATTCAGAAAGTAATTTTGAAGCTACTGGATCAAGGCCAATTGTAGGTTCATCGAGCAGATAAATATCTCGGCTATAACCTAATGTTAAACATATTTTTAGTTTCTGTTTCATTCCTGTTGATAATTCTTTTATCTTCTTTTTTGAAGTTAATTTAAAATTTAATAATTTTGCTATATTTTTAACATTACTTTTTTTATCTTTATTCAGTGATGTAAAAATAGAAACAAATCGTTTAACAGTTAATGAATTGGGAAGATCATCTTCACTGGATATATAACCCACATTGTCTAGATTAAACAAACGATCTTTAGTAAATACATTATTAACTTTAACATCACCTTCATTTGGTATTAAAAAACCAGTTAATAAGCGCAAAAATGTAGTCTTACCCGCACCATTAACACCCAATAAACCAATAATCCCTTTATCAATTTCTAGGTTTATATTAGTCAAACCAGCCTCATTATCAAACATCTTATTAACACTGTTAAAAATTACCTTCATATTTCAACCTTATCTATTTAAATTTACTATAATTTAATCTAATTTTTATTTCTTTAACAATTTGTTTTTTTTGTGTGTTATCGTTTGATTCATACTCAAATTTTGTTGTTATTTCCGATTGTTTCTTATTGGAATTTATCTTTTGAGTAAAAACAACTTTTAATTCAAAATAACAACACTCTATAGATCCAGAAACTTCATCTTGAAAATATGACATTCGCAGAGGCCTATTATCATCATACACAACATCAACTTTTATATTATCATCTGATGTTTTACAATTAGCACTATCGGTTCTAAATATGCTGCCCATTCAATATGGACTAATAAATATATAGTTTTGATTATTTTCATCACTCTGAAGCATTGTTTTTTTTATAAAAAGGGTTTTATCCTTATCAAAAGGGTTTGGCATATTTATATTATCTATCCCACAAGAAACGGTGCCTTTAATTGGTATTGTTATAAGTGATAAAGCACCAAAATATTTTAATATTTTTTTCATAAATACTCCTATTTCTAAATATTTACTATTTAAAATTAAAGTGTTAGCAAGAAAATATTCAAATGTAAAATGCAACACCTATTAACACTATTATACATTATCTTTATTATTAAAATAAATATTTCGTCATTTATCCAGAAAATTAGATTTTGTTATAAATAATGTTTATTTTACATTTTATTGAAAATAAAAAATAATAAGTAAATCTAAGTGTAATTAATTACACTTAGATTTACTTATTATATATAATTGCTATTTAACGGATTTAGATTTCTTTGGAGGATAAATAATTGTATGAATAAGACCGCCCAATAAAATTTCACTTATTATAATAATGCCAAAACCAATATTTGGATAACCAATAGTATCAGTGGTTGAAAAACTAAATATTATTCCAAATAGATTTAGTAACCCACCATAAAATTTTAGATTGAATAACGATATTAATAAACCGATAAAAATAGCTGTGATAAAGTTTGCAAGTTGTGCTCTTAATTTATATTTTTCCTTAAAATAAATAAACCCTTCTGATATAGATTTTAACATGCATTTATTTGCTTCTTTTGTTGCTAGTTTTTCCTCATTAGACATCCTATTTCTTCAAACTATACCTCTTATTCATAAACAACTAACAGGTAAAACTATAGCAATTGAAGTTGCTGTTATTGGTGTCATTCAAATATCTCTAATATCAATAGCCATAGAATCATAAAATAAAATTCCCGATATTAATAAAAATCATTTATTAACTGGGCCACCACAATCCCAGAGCATCCCTATTATAAATATGTATGTTATAAAAAATCTAAACCATATCTTATTATTCATATTATGAATTTTATTATAAAATTGGTAATTAATGTTTGCTATATATTTGTAGCAAAGGCATAATAATAGCATAATAGCAATTGGTATTAATATGTTATAAATTCACATAAAGCCCTCATATAAATTTTTTAGAACATCTTGATTCCCTTTTGATAAAATAGATTTTTTTCTACCAAAAAAAATATTATTAATAAAAGAGAGTAGCTTATGCATTACAAATAAAAGAGTGAATAATACTAACATTGCTATGGTTCCGATGCTTTTTATGTTAAACTCAAAAAAATTATATTCTGTTATTGACCCTATAACTATAAAACTAGATCCCATAATTATAAGACTCTTATCAAAACAAATATAGAGAAGTCTAGATATTAGGATTACCGGTCCTAATAACGCAACAGCTTGGGAATATTTTATTATATTTTCATAATTTTCAATATTGGTTCATTTACTAATATATATCAAAAAACTAATTGTAACTCCTAGAAACATCATTATACTTAATGCAATATTTGAAGAATAATTAAAATTTTTATAAATTGTTATATTAAAAAAATTTCTAAAAATTTTTCCTCTTTTTTCGCCATTGAGACCATTAAAGATTTTATCTGTATTTTTTAACACATCAGATGTTCTAACTCTTATAATATTTTTATGTTTTATGTGAGATATGTCTATAACTCTGTCAACTGCAATTATTACTCCACTCGCTTTTTCAAGATCCTCATCTGTGATAATATTAAGGTCACCCTTAGTACCGTGAGTTTCCACCTTAATGATAAAATCTTTATCATTGGCATATTTTTTAAGTTTTTCTTCAACCAAATATGTGTGTGCAAGGCCATATGTACAAGCAGATACTGCCAAATAAAAAGGTTGACCATTAATAGGTTGCTTATCATCAATAGATATTTTATTCTCAAAGTTAATATTATTACTAATTATTTCTAATAATTCATTCTTGTTTCTTGCATTTAATAATTGTTCTATTATAATTTCATTCATTAATAATTTGGCAATTTCACCCATTGCATCTATGTGTTCATTATTGTTAGGGCTCAACATAGAAATAATAAATTTTACAGGTCTATTATCCAACGAGTTTCATTCAACAGGATATTTTAACTTCAGTATGATTATTATTGGTTGTCTAAAACTGTTTATAATAGTGTGTGGAATTGCTATTTGGTTACCAAAACCTGTAGTATCTTTTTTTTCTCGATCTACTAATTTATTAAATAAAATATCCTTATTATCAAATAACGAAAGTTCATCACAACAGATAGATGCAATCTTTTTGAGAATGTTAGCCTTATCAAGTTTTTCATCAATAAAATATATATTTTTAATATCAAGTTGTTTACTATTCATAATTACCATCCAATTTATCATTAATATATTCTATTATACCCCTTTTTTTAAATAAAATAATTATAAAAATAAAATTGAACTAATTTGTTATTTATAATACATTAATGTGTTCATAAGGGTATAATAAATGCTAATAATACAAAAAGACTGTGTATAATAATATACAAAGTTAATTATTAGCAAAATTAATCGATAGATTAAATATTTGATTTTAAGAATTAAAAACGCAAATACTTTTTAAAATAAAAAAATGATTAATTATAGTAAGGGAAAATTAAAATAATACTATTGTAAAAATAAGTTTAATGGCAATAACTAAAAATTAAATTAACAAAGAAATAATATTATAATTTATAATATTTAATTTTTTTCTTCAATTTGTTTTGCTAAAACATACTTACTATAAAATTTATGTTTTATAACGTGGTTAGATGCGATCAAATATAAGAAAGATAATAATATATATAATGTAAAGGCAACTATTGCAAAAATAATAGCAGAAACAATTGCAACTGTTGTTTGTAAGTCTCCAAAGTAATGCGTAGCATTCATATAGTATTCATATTTATTACCATCAACTGTTGCTCCATCAATAAATAATTTACCAACATTTGCCTCCTTAACAACAATAAATCTTCATATTTCAACAAATGCTCAAGCAATGATGTATATCATTCCATATCATATTTCTTTTTTAAAATATTTCTTTATTACAAACTCTTCTTTGTTATTAAACATGATATGGTAGTAAATTAAAAATAATATGGGAAATATTAAATGGTATCATAAGTTAACAAAATTATACCAATCAAATTTTGGATTAGATAGAATATTAATAAACATAAACATTCCCACAAAGCCAGTAATAGAGATATAAACCGCTATCACGTTTGCCCATTCCTTCGACAATGATTTTCTAAAACTCATATTGTAGTAATGAACTCCATACATTATTAAAAATACACAGCACAGTATATTAGTTTGTTGAGTAAAAAAAGTAAAAAAGTTTAATGTTTGTGTTCATCCGTCAACCTGTAAATAATTAATAACTTTTTTCTTTTGCCCTTCTATATTTTCAATATTTTTCAAACTAGAAATTGCATTTAAATTGACAAAATAGTCAATAACAACAAAAATTAGTCCTATTATTCCAATAGATATTGCATATATTATGCTAAGCATTTCATATTTTCTTTTTTTTATTTTCATAATTTTTTATATTACTCCTTAAGCATATAAATATTATACCAATGAAAAGAGACTTAGTTCATAAAAAGCCTGACTAATACAAAAAAATATTAAAGATAAATATTAAATTATTATAATTCTAAACAATGATATAGATCTATTTACAACATAATAAGCTAAATAAAAGAAAATTATTATTAACTATAATTGTCTCTTCTTCTCAAAAATAGAAATTATTATCACAGATATGTATTTCGTTTTTTAAATATTGCAGGTTAAAAATATACAAAAAAATATATAGTTTTAATTAAATATTTATTTTACAAATAAATATTTTTTTTGTGTAAAATAAGTTTGTCTTAAGGGAAATATACTAATAATTTATTATATAAATTTTCTTTATGATATAAATTATTAATTTATTTAGGAGGAATATGAATTTTTATATTACTGATTTACAATCAATTACAATTCCTATAATAATTATAATTATAGGATTATTTATTTCTATAACATCTATTCTTGTTGATTTTTATTTGAAAAAATCAAAATTCAAGCGATCTAATTTTAACTCAAAGAAAAATAATATATTTAGTTTCATTAAATCAAATCTTTTTATTTTTTTTGCTTTGTTTGGGTTTTTATTGTGTATCGCTGGGATAATTACTATAACTAAATGGAGATTATAATGAAAAATATTAGAACAATGGAAAAAATAAAAATATTGATAAATAAAAAAACTAATCAAAGTTATATTGATATCGCAAGCTATTTAGATAACAATATTGAAAACATTGGTAGCTTATCAATTAAAATGATAGCAAACTCTACGTTCACATCTCAAGCAACAATAACAAGATTTTCTCAAGAATTGGGTCTTTCTGGATTTAAGGAGTTAAAATTTAAATTACTATATGAACTTTCTCAAGATAAAATAGACTATTCTTATGAAATTGAACAAAAAAATGATGAGTTATTAGAAATTTTACAAAAAAATATTTTTTATTTTAGGAAAATAAAAAATGATATTATTAGTATCTCAACCATAATATTAGAAGCATCGAATGTTTATATTTACGGTTTTGGTGGCAATGTAAACATAATCAATATATTCAAAAATTACCTAATCAGAATGAATATCAATTCAATTTATTTAAATGATAGAGATGACCAGTTGGCATATTCGCAAAATAAAAAAGATAATAGCATACATATACTAGTATCCTTTAAATTTAGAAATGAACATTGAGATAAAATTTTCCAAAATATTCAAGTATCGAATGGTAGGAAGATTATAATAACCACCACAAAAAACGAAGATAAAATAACTACAGTAAAAAATGATAATGACATAATTATCCAAATCCCCTATAATGAAGGTCATAAATTTGGAAGAGATAACTCGGAGGTTTCGTTTTTACTTACCTTAATGTTAATAATAGAGCATTTATTTGAAAAAAGTAATTTAGATAAAAAAATAAAATCTCAAGATATATACTAGTAAAAACTTTCATAATAATGTTTCTACTTTCTACAGGTTTAGAATTATAATTTAATTAGGGTTAAACCCGTAGAAAGAAAATGAATATGGATACTATAAAAAAACCGTCTCCTTTTCAAGCGATACGAGATAGGATAGGTATATCAAATAGTAAATTTTTTATTAAATTACAATATTTAGGGTGGGCTATGGTTTTTCCTATTATTGTTCTTCCGATATCTGCGCTATTACTTAGATTTGGAACACTGATGTCTGATACAACAATTAAAGGGATAACTGAGAAGTCTGGTGTGTGGTATGTTGGTAAAATAATGTCTTCAATGGGACAACCAGCATTTACATACTTGCCACTTGTTTTTGCAATAGGTTTATCATTTGGCCTTTCAAAAGATAGTCGTGGTGAAGCAGCCTTAGCTGGAGCTTTAGCATGTTTGGTGCTACAATCATTATTAACTGAATATTCTTTACCTTCATTATTTTATGACAGAGTCATGGTTTATCATAAGGGGAAAAATAATGATACACTAAGTGTGCTTAATGGATATAGCGAATTATTATACATTGTAAAAAGCAACCAAGTCACTTGGGGTTTAGATATTGGGGTTTTGGGAGGAATAGTTTCTGGTTCTATTACTGCTTGATTATATAATCATTACTCCACTATTAAATTACCGCAAGCATTTGCATTTTTTGAAGGGCGCAGATTTGTATGTGTAATATCAATAATAGTTATGCTACCAATTGGAATATTCTTCGCAGCATTATGACCTTGAGTACAAATAGGTCTAGTAAAACTTGGGTTAGAATTAATCAATCTTGGTTACTTTGGAACATTTATACACACATTGTTAAAGTCTTTATTGGTTTTATTCGGTCTTCATCAAATTTTAAATACATTTTTATGATTTCAACTACCCATAACTGGAGAAGCATTGTTCAATAATGGAGATTATATAGCTGGTAACACATATACAGTAAATGGTGATATAACAGCATTTTTAGCTGGAATTAATGGTTCTGGATTATTTCAAATAGGTTCTTTTCCCGAAATTATGGGTGGTTATTGAGGGGTAACATTCGCTATTATTATGAACGCTAAAAAAGAGCGAACAAAAGAAGTAATGGGATTAATGCTACCTATATGTTTTGTTTGCTCGTTAACGGGAGTTGGTGAACCCCTAATCCTACCAATATGATATGCATCACCTCTAATATACTTTATACAGTCAACGCTAAATGCAATATTTGGAACAATTCCAGCAGCCATGGGAATAAGATCTGGATTTGGATTTAGTGCTGGATGAGTGGATTATTTAATTAGTTTTTACACATCATGAAAAATGGCTACACTATCAAATAATAGGTTTTGAGCAAATCCTTTGTGACTAATTCCAATTGCAATAATAACAGCACTTTGTTATTTTGTTACATTCTACTATTTAATTAAGTTCAGGGATATAAAAACGGTTGGTCGGGATAGTGAATTAATAATAAATAATAATAAAAAAGATTTTATAGAAGAAAAAGAGAAAAAAATCGCTATAAGAATAGCGGAATTAATAGGACTGAATAATATTATAGATATTTCAAATTGTGCTACAAGGTTAAGATTAGTTTTAAAGGATAATTCAAATATTGATGAAAAAAAATTAAAGAAATAGGTGTTTATGGTCTAAAGAAAATAGGAAAAAATTCTTTACAAATAATAGTTGGTAGCGGGGTGGAATTGGTTAAGAACTATCTATTAAAAGAATACGAAGAATTCAAGGGAGAAGTCAAATAATGGAAGAAATAAAAAGAATTACAAATTTTAGAAACCTTGGGATTGGGTTATTTATTCATTTTGGCTTATATAACAAGATTGCAAAAGGAGAATGGTACTATAATATGTATAATATGTCATTTAAAAGTTACTATGAATTATTTTTAGAGAATAACAAAATAAATTTAAAATTAAATATAAAAGATATTGTTAATTCTGCAAAAATAAACGGATTTAATTATATTGTTTTTATAGCAAAGCACCATGATGGTTTTTGCTTGTTTGATTCAAAAAAAACCTCCAAATATGACATAACGTGAACTATCGATGAAATTGATATATTGAAGGAAATGATAATTGAATGCAAAAAAAATAACATAAAAATACTTGTATATTATGCTACAATGGATTGATGTTGAGATGATATGGGAATTAAATTTTGCAAGCAATTAGATAAAATAAATCATCAAATACAACTTATATTACAAAATTATCCAAGAGTTGATGGATTTTGATTTGATGGTAATTGATCAAGAAAAAATGAAAAATGAAAAGAAGAAAAGTTATATAAAATTATTAGAGAAAAAAATCCAGAAGCAATGATTATAAATAATTCTGGTCTTACAAACTCTGGAAAAGAACAAAATATAGAAGTTGATTCAATAACATATGAACAAGCACATTTACAAAAAATAAACTATAATAATTTCAAAAGAGATCTCGCAGCAGAAGCTTGTCAATCATTTAATGATCATTGAGGTTATGCTGAAAACGATTATAATTATAAATCAGTAAAATATTTAATACTAAAATTTCTACAAGCTAGACGTGAGAAAGCAAACTATTTGTTAAATATCTCGATAGATAAAAATGGAGAATTGTTAGGAATAGAAAAAGAATCTCTTAAAATTTTTCACAAGTGGGTAAAAAAATATGCATATTTTCTTTTTTCAAATTATGATATTGTAGCAGCAAATGAAGACGATTTTATAGTACAAACACACGATGGAGCAATATTTGGTTTTCTATATAATATACCATCAGGAGGACATGTTAAAATTATTCAAAATGGTGGTAAGGTACAAAATTCTAGAAATTATTTTCTTAATTCAAAAATAGAATTTTACAATAATAAATTAATTTTTCTAGATAATAATGAAGATTCTACAATTTTAGTTAATGATAATATATTAACAATTACACCAACAGCTTTTAATTATGGATATAATACAATAGTTAGACCATTTCAAATAAAGTAACAGTTCAAAATAATACAGCATAAGGGAAGCTAAGTGTACTGGAGGTTTTATCCTCCAGTACACTTAGCTTCCCTTATGCTTAACTACAATTTACACATAATTATTATATTACCTTTTATTATAAAAGGGTAGAAAAATATTGTAATTATATTTTTTCATCTAAATCATATTGTTTAAAAATGAAATAATAAATAACATGATTTTTGACTACTTTTATTTTCCTTTCAAAAATATGTTGTAATAATGAAGCAATAATATTAATTTAAAAAATTAAGTAAATATAACAATATTATAAAAATTTGTATAAAAAATAATATAAAATATAAAAGGAAGGTGATATATATGGCTAGAAAAGACGATTTAACAGGAAAAGGTCCTTTATCTGGAAATTCAAGATCACACGCTTTGAATGCTAATAAAAGAAAATGGAACTTGAATTTACAAAAGGTAACTATTATCAATGAAAATGGAACACCAGAACGAATAAAAGTTTCTGCAAAAACATTGAGAACATTGAGAAAAAATGAAAAAATAGCTTAAAATCAAAAGATTTTAAGCTATTTGCCCTTTTGGCGGAATTGGTAGACGCAGTAGACTCAAAATCTACCGGAGAAATCTGTATCGGTTCGACTCCGATAAAGGGCACCAACTAAGAAATTAAAAAACCCTTTAAGGGTTTTTTTATTTCTTTGCCTTACTTAGTTTTTTTAAAAATAAAACTTGTTCAACTTTTTACAAATTCTATAAGATCTAAATCATATTTGTTAACACTCGCAACATGATTTACTTCCTTTCCGAGATTTTTAAAGTCATCTTTTAATATAACTATTAACTCATATTGATAGTTTTTATCATTATTATTTATAATTAGTATATCGCCACGATTATATGATTTTTTGTTATTAACTATAGGTTTTATATTATCTTTTCCTTGATAATATATTCGCGGCATTGTAGAACGAATATAATTTTCATTTATATCACCCCTACAAAAGTGGTCATTTCTATATAATATTTCTCTTTCCAATGGAGAAATTTTTGTGATTTCAACTATATCAAGTTCGATTAATGTATTATCTATTATTGATAATTCTGCTAATTCATCTTCTTTAGCTGGTTGGTTCCCAATATATATATCACTAACATACCCCGTTGCTCATAACTCTTTCGCTTGAGTTCTTATCGGCTTAAATCTATGTCTCTCAACAGTTACTAATTCTTTTACATCCTCCATTTGAGGTCCTTTGGTACCATACTCAGAGCTAACAAAAGCGGATAAATGAATACCTTTATTATAGAATCTTCTTGATGAATCAATAAAATATTCTCATCCTAAGCCAGTATTTTTTTGTGGATAAAAATTATGGCATGCATATAGATTTTCAACTACAGGTTTATAATCCAGAATATTATCTATAAAATGGTCATTATTTGAAGCATTTACTTGAATATCTATTTTATTTCTATGTGTTGAAAATGCCACATCAGAAGGTAATAAGGGTGAATCTAATCTCAAACAATCAACGCCAAGTTCTATGAAGAAACTAAGATCCTTAAAGTTAGAACCTGTTGCTTTTAATGCTAGATCTGCAATATCTACAACAACATAAAAGTCATTTTTTTTTGCAAACCTAATAACATCAAAGTAAATGTCTTTATTCTTTTTAAATTCCTCAACAGTTCTAAATTGTAAAAAAGACATAAATATTTTAGTAAAACCATATTTTTTTGCTAAACTTATATAATCTTTTGTTTCATTAATTGGTAATTTTTCGGGGTATATTGATATCCCAAGTTTCTTTTTAAACATGTTACTCACACTCCATTTCTAATAGCCTTACTATATAATTGGTTCCATATTCAAAAGACTCAATTTCCATATTTAGCTCATTCTTTTCAATATTATAATAGCAATCCTTATTATTATCAAGATATCTTATTTTTTTTATTTCTTTATTTAAAAAATATTTAATTGAAAAGACATTTTTTTGGCTACCATAGTGAATTGTTTCTACATGCCCCCCAGAATTAAGACCTCTAACTATTATGAAATATTTATTTTGTGTAACATTTTCTATTAAAGAAATATATTTATCATTATAGAGGCATCTTATTTCTCCATTTAGACAGTTTTTGTTTTCCTTAATCCAAGTTCCTATTTTAGATAAGTACCATTTCTCAAAGTTGCCTAAATTTCCATTTTTATCTAAACCAATATTCAATAATAAATTTCCATAATTTTTTCGAATTGAGACGTAATCTGATATTATGCTTGAAAGTGGTTTAAAATTGAAATCAAATCTAGAATATCCTCAATGGTCATTAATAGAATAACAGATTTCAAATCCAATATCACAGTTTTTAAAATTACAAAACTCTTCTTCTTTTCCTTGTTCAAATGTTACGCTATCAATTTCCTCATGAACTATTTGGCCTTTTTCTTCTAAACCGGTATTATTTATAATAATACAATTTTTATTATATTTTCTGATCATACTATACAATTTATCAAGTTTTCAATCTTTATTTTTTTCGGATCAATTTCCATCAAATCAAAAACCAGAAATTTTTTCTTTATATTTGGTCAATAAATTTTTTACATTATTATATATTTTTTCAACATTTACTGAAAAATTTTTGGCATCTTGTGTTCACTCCATTGTTGCGTAATATATAAAAGGCTTAATATCGTTTTTATGACATTCATTTATAAATTCTTCTATAACATCCTTTTTAGTATTTAATCACCCGATATCATATTTAGATTGACCTTTTGAATCAAACAAACAAAACCCATCGTGGTGTTTCGCTGTAAGAACGATATATTTTATTTGACATTTTTTAAAAAAGGGAATTAGATTTTTAAAATTTGCTTTGAGTTGAAAATCTTTTCCAATTAAATTATAATATCGTTCCTCGGACATTTTATTCATTTCTAAATACCATTCACCCTTTTCCATTTTAGAATATAAACCATAATGGATGAACAATCCTAATCCTAAATTTCTAAAATCCTTAATTCTATTTTTCATAGTTATTATTTTTTAAGGCTTTATTTTTTTTATTTTGTTTTTCCAAAGTTTTGTTAATTAACATTTCTCTAACAGATATTCCCAATTTATCAGCTTCTTTTTGATTATTATTTCTTTCTTCTGCTAATAAAGTTTTATCTCATATTATGAAAAATGGTGTTCAAATTAATGTCGCAACTACTATAGAAATCATAGATACTATAATAGCCCAGTAGTTATCTCCAGAAGCTAGATAACTTCCAATTGGAGCTGGTAAACTTCAAGGTGCTAAAACAACTCAGTGAATTGCCGCAATTTTAATCAAAATTGTAGATACAATTGCACAAGCAACTGGTGTTAGCATAAATGGTATGAATAAATAAAAGTTTAAAACAATTGGGAAACCAAACATCATTGGTTCAGAAATATTAAATAATGATGGAATAAATACTGCTTTTGACATACTTTTATTTTGAACTGATTTTGAAAAGAATATAGATGCAAATGATAACCCAATTACAGAACCAGCGCCACCTATTCAAATCATTCATTGATAATATGGTTCTGGATATTGATATGGACATTCTCCATGCATTCCGTTTGTAAACCAAGTTTGATTACTTGCGATAGCTGGATACCAGAAAGGATATGTTATTATACCTGTAATGGCACTACCATGTATTCCTAAAAATCAGAAGAATGAATTAAATAATACTATTAAAATAACGGCTCCAAAGTTATCATTAATTGCACTACCTATTGGAGATAATATGTTTTGCATTTGTATAATTAAGTCAAAATCAAAAATATAACGTATCAAAATAACAAACATTGCATAAACAACTGCTGGTATGATTGCTATAAATGAGTTTCCAACAGCGGGTGGAACTTGTTTTGGTAATCGAATAGTAATATTATATTTTTTAAATATCCTATACATCTCAACCATTATAATAGAACCAATCAGAGCTACGAATATACCTTGTGCTCCAACATATGCTAGGCTTAGTGTAGAGTAATCAGAACTAATTCCTACTCATAAAATAAATCCAATAAACCCCATTAAACCTCCAATTGCTGCAGATTCATTATACTGTTGGGCTAAATTAACTCCAATACCAAATGCTAACCCTACCGCCATTAAACCGAGTGTTAATGTAGAAATGACGGCTAGTCCATTATCTAATTTTGCTGGAAAATAACTTTTTAAGTATGCATGCGGTGAGTTTGGATCTGTACTGCACGGAATACTTCTTATAACTGTAATAAATGATGCAATCATTATTATTGGTATAAGTGATGCAAATGAATTTCTTATAGCAACTAAGTGTTTTTGATTCGATAAAGCACTTAAATATGGCATTACAATATGGTTTGTTCTATTTAACATAACCTTGCTTGTATTAATTTTTTTTCTTATTTTATTAACACCATGTTCATTTTTTTCTTCTATCGTTTTTATTTGTGACTTCAAATTTGGACTTTCTTCATCTCTAAATTTCTTAATGTCCTCTTTTGCCTCACTTATTAAAACTTTTTTTTCAATTTTACTTAATGTTTTATTTTTTCTAGCCCTTTTTAGTTTTTTCTCAACTTTTGCTAAATTTTCATAATATTGATTTTGAAGCTCAATAATCTGTGCCTCATTTTCTTTTTGAGAAAGATATATTTTATACTTCTCTGGATCCTTCATTTCAAATATTTTATTTTTATATTCATTTTTTAATGTTTGGATTTCCACTTTTGCCGCTTCTTTTATATCTGGTATCTCAAATTTATAAGTAGCTGGGGAAGATAGTTTATTTTTTTTCTCAGAGATAATTTGGCTTTTTTTCTCCAAATAACTACTTTTTTCTTCTTCAATAGTCATTATTTTTTTCCTCCTTCATTAAGTCTTTCAAATAATATTACTATAGTTTCGGCCAATTCATTGACTGTTAAAGCTGACATGAAATGGTCTTGTGCGTGAATAAATAATGTATTTATATCATACTCTTTACCGCTTGCTTCAGTTTGTATTATTTCCGCATGGATTCTATGAACATTCAATATCATCTCCTTAGCACTGGCAATTAATTTATTTGCCTCTACAAAATCACCTTTTTTTGCAAACTTAATAGCCTTTAGAGCCGTTGCCTTTGATTCACCAGAATATGAGATTAATTCCATACTTATATCTGTAGTTGAAACTTTATTATTCATATTAAAATTTTCCTTTCAATTTTAATATATTTCTATATCGATATTTAAAGTTAGATAAACCACAAATAATTCCGATGAAGGAACCTCAGCAAACCGCTGATATGGTTGCAATAAACTCAAATGATGTAAAATATGTTAATAAAATTGTTATTGTAGCACATATTATTGTGCCTATTGTTCCTGTAATTCAAGCACTTATTAGTATTTTTTTATTTTCTCCAATTTTAAAACCTATGTAGTAGCAAAGTCCAAAGGTAACAAATAAAAAGATTATTGTTAATATTATTGTCAATGTATTTGACATTATAATTTTAACGCTACTTTCATTTTTTCAAATAGTGACTCTGCATTAACAGCTACATATTCTTTTGCAATAATTTGTAAAAATGGGACCCCTTTTTCTTCAAAAAGTTCTTCATAATCATCATAGTAAGTACTTAAATGTGGTGCGAATAAAACTATATCATACTCATTAGCAACAACTTCCATGGGTTTAGATCCTAATCCACATTCAGAAATGTGTATATTAAAGTCTTTACCTAATTCATTTAATCTTTGTGCTAGAATAGAGGATGAATAACCGCCCGCACAAAACAATATTCCCTTTATTTCCTTCATATATCCCCCTATTAATATTGGTGACAGAAAATCTATCACCTATAATTAGTTTATATTATTGTAAATAAATAACAATAAGTGTTTGTACAATGAAAATATTTTTACTCAAAAAAAATATTTTTACACTTATCATAAAAAATAACAATATATTTGTTATTTAATATAAATGGAGGTTATTTTTATGACTATATATATTGATGGTGGTGCAACAAGCACAAAAGTTTACTATAAAAAAGATGGCAAAATACAAATTCTTTTTCATACAAATAGAATGAATATAACAACAAATGAGTCACAAGCTCTTAAAAATATTATTGATTGCTTTGAACAAATTTCAAATGAAATTTCTACAAATAATAATATGTACTATCTTGGTATTTCGGGGTTTATTAATTATGATGTTAATAAGATAACAGGACCTTTATTTAAGCGTTTTGACTTTCTCAATAAAAATAATATAAAAATAATGATAGATGTTGAAATGCAACTATATTTAAATATAGGTGACGATTTTATTAATGAAAACTTTGTTTATATTGCTTGTGGAACAGGGTCAAACACGATAGAATGTTATAATAAAAAATGAAAAACAGTCGGAGGATGAGGTTATTTTTTTGGGGACGAAGGAAGTGCATATGATTTTTCAAAAGAGTGAATTATAATGGCATTGAAGGCCTTTGATAAAAATCGGGAAAACAAATTTACAAAATCAGTATGTGATTTTTTTAATATAAAAAACCCTAGCCAGATAACAGAGTTATACAAGACACCAAACATGGTTAAAAATTACTTAGCTGATTTTTGTGTTTATTTGGTAGAAGAAAATCACAAGAAATACAAAGAAGAAATTGAAATAGTTATGGCTAAGATAGCAACTAATATGTCAACATACTTAAATGGCATGATAGATTTTGAAAAGCACAAAACCGTTTATCTATATGGCGGTTTATTTAAAAATAAATTGTATTATGATACACTAACTAAAAGTCTTAATGCAGATGATAAAACAACAAAATTTATAAAAATAACATAAAAAAATAATTCAATTATAAATATAAAAAATAAAAATACATAATTATTTTAAAATTAAATAAATTTTTTATTTGTATTCTCAATATCATCAATGTTAACTAAATTTATAACCATTAATTTTAGGAGAAACATAATTATAATTTCGGATGAGAATTTAGCACCGACTATGTTATCTTTATTTTCAACAACAAAAATGTTATCATTGGGAATGCCAGCTAGTAATTCCGATTTTATATTTTTTGTAATGTAATAACATGGTGTTTTTTTAATTTTTAAATTTTTGCTTAATTCATAAAAAAAGGGGTCAGATAACGACATTGAAATAACTATTGCAAAATCATCTGATTTCATATTTTCTACATAAGATGATTGTTGTTCAATTATTGAAGAATAAATAACATTAAAATCGAGTCTTATTAGTGTGTGAACTACTGTTTTCATTAAAAAATTATTATTTCCTATTCCAAAAAAATAAATTCTTTTATCACTTGAGATTTTATCTTTTATAATTGCTAATTTATTAATATTATTATCAAAAGTTTTTTTAAGAGAACTAATAAGATTATCTTTAAAAAATAGTGATGATTCTATATCCATATTTGTTTTTGAAGAACAATCATCTTTTTGCACATATTCGCCACCTTTTATTTTTAAAAGAAAATGTAGTTCTTTAAAACCTTCATATTCTAATTCGTTACAAAATCTTGTTATTGTTGCTGGAGATGTAAATGTCTTCTTAGATAATTTCATAATTGAAAAATCATTAAATGAATCTTTAGAGTTATTAAGAAGGTATTTAGCTATTCCTCTAAATGTTTCGTTACCAGATGTATAATAAATGTTCTTTAATTTAGCAATGAGTTTAGCTTCCATCAATATTCCTTTCACTTGTTTCTTATTAGTAAATTTTATATATATTGTATTTATATATATAATACATATTTATATGTCATTTTGCGCCATTTTTAGTATTTATATATTAATTAATTACTATTCATTTATAATTTTCTAGAGAGAAAAAGAAATCTATTGTACTAAATTATATCTATTTTTTTCTTTTTACTAATTATAGTATAATTTATTTCATTTATTAAATTTTATTGTTATATGAACTTTTAAAGGGTATTTAATAAATACTTAAGACTTTTAATTTTTTCCCGAATAATTTTATGAAATTTATTTTATTCAACTATTTAAGTGTTTTAATAGATAATTATAGTTTAACTCTTTTTAAGACAATGGTTGTGTAATTTGTTTAATGGCTTTAAAAAGTTAAAAATATTTTTATTGGCAAAAACCCTATCACTACTATCTGACTGCGATATTAATTTTTTAATATCTTATTTACACATTTTATATATTTTCAAAAAAATTTAATTGCAATATAACTATTTTATTTATTATAATTATTTCTATTAAATCCCCTTAACAATTTATTGTTTTTTAGCAGTAGTTTTTTATTATTTAAAATACTTAATCCTATTACAATATGATTATAAAATATACTAAAACCTTATATTTTCTAATAAATTGTTAAAATAGCCCTTTGCTTGAAATATTTTCTATTAAAATATGATGATGATAATGTAACTAAAAATTATTCTTAAATATTTAGTAAAGAGAAAAAAATAAATTTTGCTTTGAATTATAACAGTTGTTCTACTAATGTTAAAATATTTAATTAAATAATTTGAATTTGAATTTAAATTTGCTACGAATAAAAATATTGGGGAGCTATCGTAATATTATAGATTTTCTATATTAATTTTGTCTTCTTACTCATCGCCATCAGATTGATCATCACATAACTGTGTGGTAAAAAGTGGCCTTTTTCCATACTTAATATTTCTCTTTAATTATAGGTTAGGCAAAGGTAACCCTAAGGGGAGGAAATAATATTTACTTCTCACTAGTAGAAAGGTTACTTTTTTTATGAAAAAATATAGTTACAAAACAAAATATCAAGCAATGTTGACTATTCAAATGGAATGAAAATTAGTGAAATAGTTAAAAAATACAAAATAACTTCTGGTGCACCGCTTATTTCATATTGGATTATTAGGTATAATAATATTGAAGAATTAAAATTATCTTCAATGAAAGAAGAAGAATATATGGCAAAAATTGAATCTGAAGAAATATTAAAAGATAAAAAAATGAAAAAATTGGAGCAAGAAAATAAAGAATTAAAATGGGAAAATGAGAAACTTAAGATGCAAAACAATGTGCTAAAAAAGTTCGATCCTTCATGACAGATGCGTGACATGAAGGAGAAGATGACGACTAAACCATATAAGCATCATTCATTTTGTGATATATATATAAAGGAATTTAAAAGGGTGGACTGTTAAAAAAATGTGTGATGCATTGGGAGTATCTGTAAGTAAATATTATGCATTCAAAAAACGTTTTAATTTGTTAAAAAAATCATAATTCAAATACTGAAATTATCCGCCTTTCATCCCTAAATATATATCAAAATCTAATCCTAATGCAGAAGATATGATTACTAAATTTTATACAACAATTAATACTCCTGGAAGCGCTTTTACAATAAATAAGTGAATAAACACTACATATAATGTTAATGTTAGTCGGAAAATCATTCGAGAATAGCAATTAAAGTATCCTCTAAAATTTCCTGTAGCTGTTCGCTGAACTAAGAGAAGTAAGGCAGCGCGAATTAAACAAAACATTAGAAATGACTTAATTGGAAATGATACATATACAACATGTCCAGGACAAAAAATTGGTATTGATGGAACTTGATTTAAGGATCTATTTATAAATGGAAAAGAACTAAGTTATTATGTGAAATTGCTTATGATTGATTTACTAGAAAGGTTGTGTCATATTCAATTGGTCAGGGTGAAAACAAACAAACTGTTGTTTCAACATTATATGGTATATCTAAATATCTCTCAAAAAATGACTTCACAAATTGTATAGTTCAAATGGATAGAGGTTCAGCCAATCTTTCCTATGAAGTTCTAAATTATAAAAATCATCAGCACAATTTTATAATATCAATGTCTAATTCTGGTTTTAAGCACAATTCATCAATAGAGGCATTAAATGGTTGAATTAAAGAACAATTCTATTTATCAGTTGGAAATCTCTTTAATTCACTTTCAGATTTTTACAAAGCATTCAAAACATTTATTAAAAACAAAAATTTATTACAAACTTATATTTACAAACAAAAAAGAGGTGAGATATTTATTTAACTTCTCTCCCCTTAGGGTTAACCATGCTTACAATATTAATAACTTATTCTTTATACCCCAATAGCATAATAAATACCTACTATTTATAAAAATTATAAACTATAAAATCAATTATATTAAAATTAATAAAATAATTTAATCTTTATTTGTAAGAAATAGTTGATTAACTAGGGTTTGAAACTCTTCTCCTCCACCATTTAGATTCACCCTATCTCTAAATAATTGAATTTCAATTTTAGAGTGTGGCTCGTTAAAGTATGAACTATTTGTATATTTAGCAGAAATATTAATTACTCTTTGATTTGTACTTCCTATTAATCTTCTTTTATGGTCAAGTTTACTTAAAATAAATGGCCCATCAATTAAAATATCTATATTATTTAAAATATTTTCATATTCATCCTTCAATTTTTCATAAATATAACCTGTAAAGCATATAACATCAAGATTTTCTTTACTACATAAATCTACCAATTCATAAAGGCCTTCAGGCTGAAGAAATGGTTCGCCGCCCAAAATTGTTACTCCGATTATTTTGTTTTTTTTCTTAGATTTTTTTATCTCATTAAAAAGTACCCTTACTTCTACAAAAAGTTTTTCGCTCAAATCTAACATACTTTTATTTTGACACCCTTTGCATCCTATTAAACATCCCTGCACTCAAATGACAAATCTTTTACCAGGACCCTCTATTTCAGAACAAGTCAAGAATTTTGCAATATTTATTTTCATTTTACACTATTTTGAAGATTATACTATTATCAACTATTGATGGATAGATTTCACAATTAGGTTTTATATCATTAAGATTTATAAAAATAAATTCAGATAACGGATCAATAAAATTAGTTTCAAGTGAATTAACTATATCTCTTCCCCCTCTTCTTTCATCAAAGCCTTTTAATAATGTGGCAATAAATATATTATCTATTTTAATTATTAGTTTTGCTTTATATTTATCATAAATAGCTAATTGAATTGGTCTTAATTTTTGTTCTAAAATTTCAGCCTTTAACTTTATATCTCTAATAAAATTAAATGGTACTATATTGTTACCAAATCGACCTAATAATTCAGGCCTATTTAATTGGTGAGTAAAATGGTTTTGTACTTTTTGAATAAACTCTTTTGCAACTGTTTCATTACTATTATTTGGACTTACTTCACTAGCACCGATATTTGAGGTAAATATAATAAATGTTTCTGAAAAATTTATAGTTTGACCAGTATTATCAGTTAATCTACCATCTTCTAAGATTTGCAAAAACTTATCAAAAATTGTTGGTGAAGCTTTTTCTATTTCATCAAACAGTATAACAGAAAAAGGTTTTTCTTTAACAGCATTTGTTAATTGTCCACCACCCTCAAATCCTACATATCCCGGTGGAGCACCAATCAGCTTCTGGTCGGAGTTATCTTGACCATATTCTGACATATCAAATCTAATTAGATTTGATTCATCATTGAATAAAAATGTAGTTATTGCCTTTGCTAATTCAGTCTTCCCAGTTCCGGTTGGCCCAACGAAAAATAATGTTCCTTTTGGTTTTGATCTTTTTGAGGAATATGCAATACCAGTTAAACCAGTAAACGCTTTGTACAAAACCTTCTCAACTTTGCTTATTGCTTCTTCTTGTCCAATAACACGTGATTTTAAATATTTTTTTGCACTAGATATTTTCTTATAATCTAGCTGTTCTCAAGGCGATGTTTTTTCTCCAAATATAAATGCGCTGTATTTTTTTTGAAAACTAAGTTCCTTATTATAATTTGATGTAAACTTTGAAAATTTAATTATATCCTTTAAAGTAGACCCTTCGAATGCGTCTATAATTAAATCAAAGTCATCGTTAATGTTTGTAACCTTTATCCTTGATTTAATTGTGTTCAGCAAATTTTTTCTCTCATCACGAGAAGGTTTTGTTAAAGATGATACAATAACATCTGGATTATCTAAATATATACTTGGAGGTAGTTGATTTATTTTTTGTGTAATAAAAACAACTGCACTTGTTAATGAGTCTACTTCTGAAAGTTCAAATTTAGATTCTTTTAATATCTTATAGAAATCTGTCATAGCTTTTCGTTCTTCAAATTCCAAATTCTGTTCTGAAAAAATAAAATTAGAGTAGTCAATGATAAATAATGATTTATATTTATTATTAAGCATAACCTTACTCAAAATAGAAAAAAATTGATAATTATTCTTAAATAATAATGATTGATTTCCATTATCTAATTGATTCAATTTAGCTTCAATTTTATTTTCATTACACAAATCATGTAAATCATTCAAGTTGTTTCCTTCAATTCCTCTTGCAAGATCAAATTTATATATGTGATTAAATTTGCTATGTTCAGCAATCATTTCTAAAATAGATGAGATATTACAAAAATTATTCTCATAATAAAATAAATCGTTTACATTTCCTTCAATAATCAAAACTCTGCTCACTCCTAAAAGTGAGCTTATTCTTGAAAGTTCTCTGTTTGTATCCATTTAATTGCCTCCCTATTGCTTGTAATTTTTTTTTGTTTTTAAATTATTTTTGTTTTTAATGTATTTTGGTTCACGATAAATGCGTGAGACAATTTCATTGCCAACAATTCCTTGCTTTCTAAGTTCTTCTTTAAATAAATTAAAATCTATATCATGTTCGTGGCCTTCAAAACCTTCAAAATTATAAATTAATGAACCATCCATTTTAATTGAAAAATCTACAGTTTTATCATAATTATTAACACAATGTATATATATTGTGTTTTCTTTTTCATTTAAAACAATTTCATCTTTATTAATATTATAACCTATTTTTTTAATAGCATTCATTACTTTCTTAGCATTTTCATGTTGCATCTGCATATTTTCTCTAAGAGCGATAGAATATTCAATTGCTTTAATAGTCGATAGATTTTGTGATACTGCAGTAGCCTTGATTCTTTTTGTTATTCAATAATCATTTTTTGTTCTTGGATCAAATATTTTTAGGTAATCATTAATTTCAAATTTAGATTTTAAGTTTTCAAACTTTATTTGTTTGCAAATATCTAAATAAACTTCTTCTTTACTCATATTAATATAAATGTGTTTTTTTTCATCAAATATTTTTTTTACCAAAACTTTATCATCAATATCTGCAAATTGCTTTTTTATCTCCTCTAAATAAAACTCAATAGTATTGTTATTATTATTTGATAGCGCTAGAAAGATATTCTCTTTTTCTTTATCAATTACAAAATCCTCAAATTCTAATAATTCCATTCTTATGTCATTTAATTTTTTATTAACTCTCTCAGTAATGTTATTTAAATTATTATATCTCTCAATTTCATTTTCCACTTCTTCACACTGTGGATTTGTTATTATAAAGTTATCTATTTTTTCTTGTTCAATATTTAGATTATTTTGTGCCTTAATTAATAAATCCATAATAACTGTATCAATTTTAAAACTACTAAATTGATTTATAAGGTCATTAATTCTATTTTTTAATATGTAAATTTCATTAGAGCATATCTGATATCTTTTTTTACAATCTCTTAACATTTCTGTTGCACTTAAACTCATATATACCCCTTTTTATACTTTTCCATATTTTACCTTTAATGCCTTCACTAGATTCGGAAAACTATAATTTATTTTTTCAATTTCCTCATTGTCAATATTTAATACGTTCACAATGTATTCATATTTTAACTCTGTTGGTAGTTTTTTTTCTTCATCAGTGGTTAAAAAATTATTAAGTATGAAATCTATTTGATTTAAATATTCATCAGCTTTTTTACTTCTTAAAATTCTAATTTCGAATTGCTCTTCACCAATTAAGTTGGCAATGTTATTAATGTTTTTTTCAGAATTATAATATTCATAAAAACTATTTAAATATTGCCCAACTATTGTAATATATCTTTTACGATCTTTTATATTTTCTATAGACTGATTTATAGTCGCCATTACCTGATCTACTAAATCGTTATAATTTTTTCAACAATCTATAAAATTATTTTGATAAATTGTTTTCATAACTAAACTATAGGTGTTTAACATTACAGCATGATTTTTTCAAATGTGTGATTTATGGTCGATTTCTGAAAACAAACCTATCTTTTGATTTTTTCAATAATGCTCTAACATTATTTCAACACAATTCAAGCAATCTATAGATCATGGGTCTATATCTGCTTTTTCCAAGTAACCGATTATACTCATCAAGCTTTTTCAGTTTCAATGATAGTTAAGGTCCTCTAACAATTTAATAAATTTATTAATGCTAGAAATTTTATATGATAGTAATAATTTAACTATATCTTCAGCTGTCTTAATCTCAGATAAATCGTAAATACATTTTATCAACATTTTTTCAAAAATCTTTTTACTTATTTGTGAACCCTTGTCAAATTTTTCAACTATCTCATTATATACATTTGGATTAAGAATATTATCATTTATAAAACTATATATTTTATCCTCAAATTTTTCTTTAACACCTATTCTAGTTAAAACCTCCAGAATATCATTTAATTCATTTATTCTATTTTCTTTTAATATGTTATCAAATTGATTTTCAAAATGTTCCTTTTCTTGATTATAAATTTCTTTTAAATTAATAATTACATTTTTTTTATTATACAAATAGGGTATTTTCACATTTTTAAAAATACTTTTATTTGCAAGATAATATGTAGTCGATTCTAATAAATCAATAAATGTAAATGAGCTATTTAACAAATCATTATTCGACAACTGGTTAGTATAAAAAATAATTATGTTATTAAAACGATCTATTTTCCTTGTATTTACTTTAGAATTATAAACTATTAAATATTTAATATTTGAAAATAACTTTTTGTCCTCAATTAATTTCTTAAAAACATTTATATATCTCCCGTTTAGTAGACATAAATCATATGTAGATTTTGTTTGAATTTCAGAAAATAACCCTACGGATGTTGCATTGGCAATTACCGTGTCTGAGTTATGTAAGTCAAGAGGAAGCAATTTTTCTCTAGTGTGAGTTGTATAATTACTTAAAATTTCAATAAACAGTTTCTTTTTTAAATCATTATTGCTATTTATTTTTTTTTCAATTTTTTCATTCTCACATATAATTTGTATTTTGTTTTCCTCTTCATTGAAAGAAATAAAAATTTCAAAGGCTATTTGTTCATTGTTAAAAACTGGTTCTATACTATTATTACCATCTCATTCTTTGCCATCAATAAAAAAACCAACAATATCAGATGGGCTGAAATTATCATTATCATTAGCAAGCAACCTTAAGCAGTTCTCTTTTATTTTTTCATAATCTAATTTATATTTATTGTTGTGTGTAGTTATTGAATAATTATATTTTGAGCCAGAAATTCTTTTAGGTCAATTATTTTCCTTATTAACTTCTCATGTGTCTTGAAAATTATCAAAATATAATTTAAATAATTCTGTTTTTTGAATTACAGATTTTCCAAATTCTCCATTCTCAATACTTTTTCTTATTTCTTCTGGCACTGAAAGATTTGAAATTTGAACGTTAAATAAATTTTGTGAGAAACTATAGTCACCTATTTCAGTTCTTACACACTTAATTAGTAATAGGTCATCTAATGCTTTTTCAAATAAGTCTTGTTTTACAATATTAAAGTCATCCTTTAAAATATCACTCAGAGATTTTTTTCTGTCCGGATAATTTAATAAAATTGAATACAATAAAAACTCAATATAAGTTGGAAATCTTTTTTCCAAAAACTGTACTTTTATTGGTGTATATTTTTTTGTGTAGGTAAACTCAATATTATATATATTCATTTTATTTCTCCATTATGTCTTCAATAGTCATTATTCTTGCTGACTGACTTATCTTTGCAATTATATCAGTATAAACTTCTTTTTTTCTAGTTTCATTAGGATTAGATATTAGCGGAAGATCGACATAAACATTGGCAACAGCTCTTATTGAGCCGATAATAACCAATAGTTCTTTGGCTCTTGAAAATGCAACATTAATCCTTTCATATCTTTTTAAAAATTCTCTGCCAGTTGTTGAAGATAATTTTTCAGGATTTCGTACAATATTAACTATTACATAATCAGCTTCCTTTCCTTGAAAATCATCAACTGTTGATATTATAAGATTTATATTACTCAATCGAATATTATTAAGTTCACTCTTTAGTTTTTGCATATGCAATCCATAAAAACTAATAATTGCCAATGATGGCTTATACTTTGTCTTTTTATCACCTAGATTGTCATTTATTTTTTTTACCATGTCAACTGTGATTGCTATTTCATTTTCATTAAATAAACTGGTTGAAAATATTTCACTTCTTTCATATGCAATTTCTTTTCCGAGATCATATGTGGAATCAATTCAATAAACAGAACTATTTCTCGATATAATTAAATCACCCTTATGGTTAAAAATTTCTAATCCATGTAATTTTTTATCACTTAATTTGGGATCTGTTATCAATTGATTATCATAAAATATATTAACGATATCCGCAATTTGTGAATGACATCTATATTGCTTGTTTAAAATTGTTGTTATTGAGCCGTTATTTGCAGATACCATTTCCTTAAATAAAGACTGATCTAAAGTATTATAGAATTCTTCAAAGTTATAATATTTACCAGTTTTTTTATTCACATATTCAATATCTTCTTTTTGTAATTTTAATATTGGCGGTAATTGTCTATAATCACCAACAAGTATTAAAACTTTACCATATACTAATGGCATTAAGATTTCAATAATAGTAGCCTTGGACGCCTCATCTATAATAACATATTCAATGTCATCGTTTCTCAAATCGATATTATTTATACAAAGATCTTTTTGGAAATTTATTTTATCAAAACGGTATAAATTTGTTGAAGTAAGTGTCATTGCAAATATGTTTATAAGTTTATCTAATATTAAATTTGAGTATTTTTTCGTTTCATTTATAAGTTTTTTTGAACAATCTTTAATTGAAATATTATCTTTGTCTAAATCGCTACCAAATATATTTTTAGTATAATTATTTACAAGGTTATATATAGGATTTAGAATATTTTTTCGTTTAGAAATTTGATCTAGCCTGCTATCAACTTCTTTTAACTTAATATCCAAAAATTGATTTACTTTTTCATTTGAAATATCAACATCAATATTAAATTTTTGTTTCATTTCCTTAGCCAAAGATGATAATTCTGATAATTGCATACTTGCGTTAGAGATTTTATTTGCTCTAATTATTGAAAGTTTGTTTTTTTCAATTTCTAAAGATTTGATATTTTCAAAAATATCCTCTTTTTCAATATTATTTTTTTGCTTATCAATGCTTTTTTTGTAAATATTCAGTTTATTAATTACCATTTTATACAAGTTAACAAATTCATTATATATATCAAATTTTTCTATAATAAAAAGCTTATTTTTTAATGATGACTTAAGATTTTCTAGATTTTTAAAATCAACATTATTCTGAGTATCTTTAATTTCCTCTTTTAACTTCTTAATTTCCTTAATCATTGGAATTCTTGTATTTATTAAATTAGAAATGGTTTTCATTTTTTTAAATATACTGTCAAAATCATAATCTGAGTATCCCAATTTTTTTACTAAAAAAGAATCAATGTATATGCCAATATCGTCTGCTATTTGCTTATCTATTCTTTTAGAACTGTCAAATGCAACATTATAATCATCCTCATCAATACATAAAGCTAATCTATCAATATAAAACAAATCCTTATTTAAATTAAATAAAACTTTTTCTGAGTTAGAATATTTAGTGTTTAAATTAGATATTTCATTACTTATTTTCTCTATATTAGAGTCAAGGCTTATAATTTCTTTATCTGAATCGTATACACTTTTATTCACATTTATTAATAAAGAAATTTTATTCTTTAAATCATTTATTTCATTAATTTTATCCGGGGAATAAAAATTATCATTCAATATTTGACTATTTATTGACTTGTAATAATTATAAACAACATTTTCAGGCGTATAATTATTATCTCAAGGATTAGCTTGTGAAGACAACCTAATTTTATTAATGTCTGGTGACCTTGGAAGACGTTCAATAACATTATTAATCGCTTCGTGATTCTGACTAGAAATCAAAATTTTACAGTTTCTTTTTGCCAATTGGTATGCTATCTCAGAAATAACTTGTGTTTTTCCAGTTCCAGGCGGACCTTGTATAACAAATATATCCTTAGTATTTAAAGCTTGTATAACAGCTTTTTTTTGATAATCATTTAATTTAAAATAAAATTTTATTTCTTCTTCGTTAACATCGATTTCAGATTGTGCTAACTCAATTAATTTAGTATTAAACAAATAATTTATAAGATAAGGATTCTTGGTTTTTCCTTCAGAAATTTGTCGAAGTACATTTCTGTATCTATTAATTAATACTTCTTCCCCAATGCTCATTTGAATAACATACCCTTGGTTCAGAATATTTTCCTTTGATGATTCATAATTATTATCTAAGTTTTCATAACATTCATAAACAAATCTCTTTATTCGCAATTCATTCATTGTTTCTTTATTTGTTTCAATATACTTATTTAATTTATTAATATCCCCTAAAAATATTTTATCCATTGATTTTCAATATTCAATAAATTTACCAGAACCTTGATATTCATGTATCAAATCGTCTAATTTTATTTTTTCAATATTCTCTGAAATTTTTTCAAATTCGAAATCATAATAATTTGATATATCTGTTTTAGCATAAAAATTATTATTATATTTCTTATTAATATTCAAAGGACAAAGATACAACTCAAGACCTTTTTTAATAAAATTAAGATCTTGATTTTCTTTAACAAGAGTGTCAATACTTAAAATATAAATATCTATGTATGGAATTTTAGTTTCTTGAACAATATTCAGGGCATTGTATTTTAGATAAATATATCTATCATTTGATATATCGGAGATAAAATACTCCTTAAAATCCAACTTGTTAAATTTGGTTTTTATTTTTAATACCTTAATTTTTTGCAAGTTTAAATATGGAACGGCATCTCTTCTGCGTATATCAATTTGATCCTGACAAAAATCTATATATTTTAATCATTTTTCCTTATTCTCATTAAAACTAGTATGAATCTTATTTATTTGCATAATGTTTGTAGAATTTATTATACCTCTTTTGATAATTTCGTTATCAGATATTTCTTTTCCAAACCTAATTGTAAAAATTTCACAATTGCCTATAGTAGTTTCAAAATCTTGTGGTTTTGGTTTCAATTTAGTTATAAAAATATTATTAATAATCAAGGATGGTCTATTAGGATTGATGTCTATAAAAAAACCTATATATGAATCTTTTTGAAATTTGTCTTGACTAGATTTGTTTAGTACAATTCTTATTATTCCGTCAAAAACTTCTTTGTCATTATTTTTTAATTTCCTTTTTGAGTCACTCAAAAGACAAATAAAACCTTTCTCTACTATACTATTCTTTAAAAAAATAATAAAGTCATTAAAATTATTTACATTTTTGATTTTTAATTTTTTTGTAAATAAATCTAAACCAGTGTTATTATTAGCAAATAGAACATTTTGAATGTATGAAAAATCTAATATTAGTTCTTTATCTTCTGAAATAATTGTTTTTGCCATACAACCTCTTTCTTTTATTATAACACAATAAATTCTGTAATTTAATTGAAAGTAATTGGGAGATAATCAGCCAAATAAATTCTAACATTTATTTAGGTTTATTAATATCTAAAATTTTTAAAATTTTCCCTTTATCAATAAGTATTAATTTATCAACAAATTTTTGCAACTTATTTGCATTTTCATTTCTAACAGTAAAAATAACAGAAATTTTTAGAGATTTTATTGTATCTAATATACTCGACACTATTTTAGTTTGCTTTTCATCAATGTTTTCATAAGGTTCCTCAATTATTAATAGCCTAACATTCAAACTTAATGACATAATTAATAAAATTATTTTTTGTTCTCCTATTGTTAAGTCACTAATTTTTTTATTAATAGTCTCTAATCTTACACGAAAAAAATTACAATAGTATTTAAAATTATCTAATACTATTTCTTTATCATCTTTTTTAACTGAGGCATAGTATAAAATGAAATCGTCGGGTTTTAACCTTATATTATATTCAAAAATACGAGGAATATAGAATGTTTTTCTTATATTTTCCAATTGATTATGCTGTTCTTTGAATAAAATATTTATAGAACCAGAATCTTGATTAATAATTTGTAGAATACATTTAACAAGCGTAGTTTTTCCAGCACCCTTTGCGCCAATAATTCCCAAAACTTGATTATCATCTAATTCAAAAGAAATACCATTCAATACATTTGTAGAACCATAAGTTTTTGTTAAATTATTAACTTTTAACATTAAAGATCTCCTTCCTTTTTTATCATAAAAGAAACATATACAACCGAACCGCTAAAAAAAATTAAAATAGATGAAATAAATATAAATAATAAGCCAACATAACTATTATTCGTACTTATTATTTTTCTATCTATGTTTGAATTATTTTTATTGTATTTGTATAATTTATAAATAATGTATTCAGTAGATTTTGAAATTTTTAATCCCACTATGTTATCATTAGGACTAGATATATAACCAGATAATAACCTATTCATAAGTTTCAATGGGTTATAAATAGAATTATTCTGTTTGTTATAAATTTCTTCAAAATTAGTGTTTATAATTTTTGGAGATTGTAAATAATGGTTCACAGTTTCCAAAAACCAGTATGCAACATAATTAGCTATGTCAAGAGTTAATAGTAATTTAGGGTTCTTTTTTATAATACCATCTGTATAGTCATCGGGGTTATATTTTAAATCAAAATCGGACCTTAATATTCATTTATTATAAGCATTTATATCATGAAAATTTGTTTTTGTATTTGAATTATTTTGAAGTTTCGGATTCGCAATATTATTATACTCAAAATTTATTGACATTAAAGATAATGTTTTTCAATATTTAATATTTTCTGGGTTAACTTTTTCTAATCTCTCAAATATGTCAAATAGTGAAATAGAATTTTTATTATAAATTATTTCGGCCCTATTGTATGTAACTTTTTTTTCAATTGCTAAGTATTTATCAGTATTATTTGTTAAATTCATATGAAAATTATTATTATTACATACTTTTTGTAATTCTTTTATTTCATATGATGATAACAATGAATTATTATACTTTAGAATGCTATAGTAGTTCTGATTTTCACATTGATTTGTCATAAAATTTCTATAATCATTTCAATTGTCATTTTTTGTGGCTTGTAATGAAAAAATTGATATAGATAAAGCTGATAGAATTACCGATATAGAAATTATTATTATATTTCTTAATAAATGCCATTTAATAAAAGATGTGAATGAAAGTATCGATAGGGTAACCAATGAAAAAAGGAAAAGAAAGGCAATATAGCCAACTGTTTTTTTGTAGTATAATTCTGTTAGATTTGAATTGTCCAATATAATACCTGAGGCTGCAAAATAATATACAAGTAATAATATAATGTAAAGATAAGTAAAGGAAAAAATTATTGAAAATCTTCATAGGAAAGTAATATAACTATTAACCTTATATTGCCTCTCAACTTCCAACATGTAGTCTATATCACTATCGACTAAAATTATCTTAATTATATACTGCATAATAAATATAGATATAAGATTGATAAAGAAAATAGCACCTCATCATAATTCTGAAATAGTCATAACACTATTTGAAGTTTTATATATAGTAATTAACATCAATACAAGATTCAAAATAACTATAGATATAAAGGATATCCAAATATTTATATTTTTAAATGTTCTTCGTAGCAAAAATTCATACATATTAATATTATTATACTATAAATTTTTATGTTAAGTCTAAAGAATACGTTAGACAAACTATATCATCTAAAATCCATTAACAAATATTTATACACACATATAAAATTTATATACTTTTTAAAATTTTATATTTATAAATTTATTAAAAAATCATAATAAAAAATAAGGGGGCTGCGTGTAATTTAGTATACTTGACTTACCTTATTTTGTATCTATTCTAAATAAAATAGAAAAATAAATTTTTTTATCATAAATTTGTGTAAATAGTAATATTAATTAATTATTACATATACATAAATTAATTATTATTTTTTAGTTATTCTTTACTCTACTTAATATTTTTTCAGCTATAGCTTCTGGGAAGAAGCCAAGAGCTTTAAATATGTCAGCAGCTGGTGCTGATAATCCAAATCTATCCACCCCAATAGACAAGCCTCCGTTTGTATATTTGTCTCAGCCAAAAGTAGTTCCCATTTCTAAACTCACTATAAATGTGTTTAAATTTAGAACTTGTTCGCGGTACTCTCTTGTTTTAGCATCAAATAGTTGTGTACAAGGCATAGAAACAATTCTTGTTAAATATCCTTTTTTATCTAGAATATCTTTTGTCTTTATTGCTAATGAAACTTCACTTCCGGTTGCTATTATTGTGATCTTCGCATTTTTTTCTTCTTTTAAAACATATCCACCATTATTTACATTAACCAATGTATTTTCAGCGGTGCAAATTTGTTCTAAATCTTGTCTAGTTGCAAGTATAACTGATGGCTTTTGTGATTCCTTTAACGCTATCGAATATGATGATAATGTTTCATAAAAATCACAGGGTCTAAATAATAAAATATTTGGTATACTTCTAATCATCGCTAATTGTTCTACTGGTTGATGGGTTGGACCATCCTCACCTACAGCAATTGAATCATGAGTAAATACATATAAAACATGCAACCCCATTAGGGCCGCTAATCTAATTGATGGTTTTAAATAATCTGAAAATATAAAGAATCCGGACGCTGTAGGTAGCAAGCCCCCGTGTAATGCAATTCCATTATTTATAGCACCCATCCCAAATTCTCTTACACCATACATAATGTTTCTACCTTGTGGTGTTTCTAAACTAAATTGTCCGTCAGCCCCCTTTATTTTAGTGGAAACGCTCAAGTCAGCACTTCCTCCAATAATTTGAGAATTTAATTCTGATAGTTTAGAAAATATTTTTCCAGAACTGGTTCTTGTTGCTTCTGGTTTTATAGGCGCTAATTCATCAAAATCTTTAAAATTAATATCATATTCAGATTTTATTGACATCATTAACTTTTTAGCTAGTTCTGGATATTTTTTTTCATATTTTGCTAGTTGAATATCCCACAATTCTCGGTTATGGATATTTTTTTCTTTAACTTTAATAAAATCATTATAAATAAATTCTGGAATTTCAAAATCATTGTATTTTCATCCAAGTTTTTCTTTCGCTTTAGTTAAATCATCCCTTAGAGGCTCTCCGTGAACAGCACAGGTTCCTTGTTTTGGAGCTCCGAATCCGATTATTGTTTTAACCTCTATATATGTTGGTTTTTTTGATTTTTTAGCGGTTGCAATTGCCTTTTCTATTTCTTCAACATTTTCACCATCTTTAACTAAAATGGTGTTTCAAGAATATGCAGAAAATAATTTTTGATAGTCTGTAACTGTTGAACATTTTACCTCAGAGTCTAATTGAATATCATTAGAATCATGGATTAAAATCATCTTATTTAATTTATTTCTTCCAGCAAAAGCAATCGCCTCTTGACAAACACCTTCTTGTAAATCTCCATCACCACATAACACATATGTATAATGATCTATTAATTTAATATCTGGTTTATTGTATATGCTTCCTAAATGACATTCAGCTATTGCCATTCCAACACCCATTGCGACTCCTTGACCTAGTGGACCAGTTGTTGCTTCTACACCATATGTTAATCCATATTCTGGGTGTCCCGGTGTCACACTCTCTAACTGTCTAAAATTTTTAAGATCTTGAATTGTCATTCCATACCCATACAAATGTAGGATAGAATACAACAATGCACTACCATGGCCAGCGCTTAATACAAACCTGTCTCTATTAACTCATTTTGTAAAAGTTGGGTCAGCATTTAAAAATTTAGAATACAGCGTATAGGCAATTGGTGCTGCACCCAATACGATACCCGGGTGTCCAGAGTTTGCTTTATTTATAGCAGCAGCACCTAAAAATCTAATTGCATTAATATTATCTTTTGTACTCATTTTGTCTCTCCGTTTATCTATTATCATCAATAATCATTAATAATTCAGTTATTTTATCTGATTTTATATTATTTGAGAATGAATTATCCTCCAATATAGACATTACCTCCTTTTTAATAATTGTTTTCTTTATTTTAACATTTTTCTTCTTATAGGGTATGTATAAAAATGGAACTGATAATAGTTTTTCAGAGTAATCTGATAATATTAAATCATTTTTATACTTTTCATTATCTAATGTATAATCTTCTAAAGAGATTACATTTGTTATCTTCGCGTGCTTGTATATTTCTAAGATGTAACTTACATATCCTTCAATAAATTCTTCATCCATATCGCTAATAATGGTTATGTTTTTAGCGCTTCTAATTTGCTCAACATAAATATTTGAGATATTACAATATATTAAATACATTATATTTTCTTCTTCACATTCGGTTAATTCTCTATGAATAAAATTTCTAAAAATTTCTACAATGTCACGATTCTTACATAAAAAATCCATAAATATGACATAGTCTTTCTCTGTTGCAAATTTACTCTCATGCTGAAATTCAAAATCATTGGTAACATTAAATTTTAACGACAGTAGATAACTAAAAAAATTATAACCTTCTATAAAATTTCGTAATATATATTTTCTTTCCATTAATTTATCTTTTATTTTCATTCAAATAGAAGTTAATTTGTTTTCATTCTGTGAAAACAAAAAATCTATATTTTCTGGAAATAAAAATGTGGCTAAAACTACTTTAAGACTTTCTTCTTCTTCAATATCATGTTTTAAAACATTTTTTATTTCATCTATTGTCTTAGATGAAATACTATAACACGGTAGACCCTTAAATAATCCGATAAATTCATTTGTTCTATTAAACTTAAATGAATTTAGATTGTATTTTTCAATATTATTAAGCAGAATTGTTATAAATAGTGAAATAACAGTTAAATTATCCTTAGACATATTTTCATCCAAAAATTTTCTTTTTATTATTCTATCAATTTCAATATGATTATCTAAAAGACTCTTATCTGAATCGTTTTTACAATAGTTATCAATAAGTTTTAAAAATATTGGTATTACTACACCGCTACACTCGGTATTAACAATTTGATAACATGAGTAATAAAGTAATCGAAAAAATTCATTTTGTTCACCGGTTAAAACATACCCTCTTCCTCTATTCTCTATTCCAACATTATAGTGGTTATGATAATTAAATATTATCTCATGAATACAGTTATTTACATCAATAAATGCATTATTAACAGATTTTGAGAAAAAAAATGCCATGTCTTTTAATGTAAGTTTTTTTTCTATTGTAAAGAGAATTATTAAAAACCACAATCTCTCTGATGAGGTTAGTGCATACCCCTTAGATGTTTTAAAATAATCTGTTCAAGCTTTTTTTAGACTTTTATAATCAATTTTTTTATTTTTTGAAGAAAAATCAACTTCCTCATACCCATTTTGTTTTAAAAAAACATTAATATGATTAATATGATAGTAAAAATCACCTCTTGTAAATCCTATTTGTCCCGATAGAGAGGCAACATCATTTCACTCACGATTTTTATTTATATAATGTAAAATCTTTAAATCTTTTGTGTCAAGCATATTATTTTCCTAATTTAATTCTATATTAATGCATAATAATATATTGTATATTTTTATCAAAAATAAAAAAAACTATTATTTCATATAAATAAGAATAATAGTTTTATGTGATTATAATTATGAGTAAAAATTAACGTTTTGAAAATTGTGGTGCACGTCTTGCTCCATATAGACCATATTTTTTACGTTCTTTTATTCTCGCATCTCTAGTTAGTAATCCGTTGGATCTAAGTTCAGATTTATAATCCTCACTAGCAACCAAAAGTGCCTTTGCAATACCAAGTCTTGTTGCTCCAGACTGTCCAGAAAAACCACCACCCTTAACTTTAACAATAACATCGAAGTCTTGTCTTGTTCCAGTCGCTATTAATGGTTGTTCAAGGTCTTGAACAAGAGTTTTATATGGAAAAAAATCTAAAGCAGGTTTAGAATTAACTGTTATTACACCTTTTCCGGGTTTTAATACAACTTGAGCAACTGAAGATTTTCGTCTTCCAGTTCCTCTATAACTTACTTTATCTGAATCTAACATTATTTGTTAACTCCCTTTACATATTTTGGTTCCCATATAATTGGATTTTGTGCTTGGTGTGGATGATCAGACCCTTTATATACATATAAAGATCTAAATTGATTTGCTCCCACCTTTGTTTTTGGCAACATTAGTCTTACAGCTCTTTCAATTATTCTTTCAGGGAATAATTCTCTTTGAGTGTTAACTTTTCTCTTTTTTAATCCACCTGGATAACCAGAATGATGATAATATGTTTTATCAATTTCTTTTTTACCAGATAAATAAATTTTATCAGCATTGATTACAATAACACGGTCTCCATTATTTATATGTGGAGTAAAATCGGATTTAGTTTTTCCTCTTAAAATTATTGCAATTTCAGAACTTAAACGACCTAAAACAAGATCTTTTGCATCAATTAAATACCACTTTTTATTTATATCCGCCGTTTTTATAAGTGTTGTTTGATTCATAAATAACCTTTCTTTTGTATTTTTTCTTGACAATAGATTTTTACTGTGACTATTGATTAAGCATTTATATTATACATTAAATTATATTGTAAATTCATAATATTTTCCGCTTTTTTGCTATAATATTGATAAAAATAAAGATTACTTTCCCATAATTTTAATTGCTTGATCAGTTAAAAAACTTTCTGACAATAAATATTCATAATCTTTGGTTTTTGATTCATCAAAATAGCTATATGAGGCCTTAATAACATCTTTTATAGGAAAAACTGAGAGCAATTTTTTATAAAAATCATCATTTATCGACATTTTATCCCCGTGTGCTATATCACCAGATACAATAACATTATCTCCTTCTCATGATTTTCATTCACTTTTTTTGCTAATATCAATTAAATTTTCTTGATCAGAGGCTAAAGAAAATAATATATTATTATTTTCTGGTTTATTTAAAAGATTAATGGTATTCTTTTGTATATTGTCTCTATCAAAATAATCGTCCGTGTGTGACATTGCAACTTCTGTCCCAATATCTAGTGATTTTTCTGCTGATGTTATTAAATACTTATCATATGATGAATATAATTTTGAATTGTCAAAATCTACTCCTACAGCTTTAACATTTGAGGTGCTATATTGGTTTTTTATTACCAATAAAAGATCGTTTGTTTGGCGGCCAGCAACAGGCATAATAACATTAGCTTTATTTTGTATGAATCTTTGAATAATGTCTACACCCTTACCAATTGTGAAAGAACCAGATTGATACGTGTTTAGGTTCATACTTGTTGGGTCAGATTGTTGCACTCTTTGAATGGTTGAGTTATTTTCTATCCAAGAATTTATCTTATGCTCAGGGATATCAAAGTTATTCAATATTTTCTGAAAAACTTCTGAATCGCCTTTAATATGTCTTCTTTGTGCTTCTCTTCATCAGTATACAGCAGAATAAAAACCTTCCATATAATTAACAACGCTTGCTTGAGTTCCTTCTAAAAGTCCGCCGTATGTTGCAAGTGTTAATATATTTTTTCCATCCTTAGATGTTGAGTAATTATTGTTTAGAATTGACCAAATTATAGATGCCATTCCAGCATAAAAACCTGACATATCCGCTCTAAATTCAATCCCTATAGTGGATTTTCCTTGTCCTTCAGCATCAACAATAACTGTTGATTTTTTATTATCATCAGCCAATTTTGCATAATCTTCTTTCCCTGTTGTATTATGAGAATACCCATTCAAAACTACTGTTTTTATATCCTTGTCTTTATAAATTTTTTTATAAATCGAGCTAAAGCTATCGTAATCCCCTTCTTTTGCTTCACCATATAACGGTTTAAACGACTTGTTTTCACCTAAAATATTTTTTATATATGAGGAAACACCCTCATAAATTGATTGATTAAAGGAATTATCCTCCATTTTTTGATTACCAGACATAACAAAAATTGCTTTATATGTTGTTGACTTACTACACGAAATATCAGTGCCAACGCTAGAAGCAATAACGAACAATGAGCTAAGAATTGCAATAATTTTCTTCATCATATTTATTATACCATAAATTTATATGATTTTATGAATCTTGGCAATAAAAATATAGTTAAAAATTAATAAAATCTAAAATAATATTTTAATACACAATTAAGAGGCACTCTTAGCAATGAGATCTAATTCATTAATTATTACTTGAACCTCTTCTCATGTTTTAACCATTGCACCTGCTGATGTATTGTGGCCTCCTCCTCCATGTGCATATGCCACCTTATTTATTACAATATCCATTGATCTTAATTCTACTCTTATTGCTTGTTTATCTGCATATTCACAAAAAAAGGCCCAAATTTTTGTACCCTCGATATCTGAAAGTAAGGATACATTATTATATGCTGCAAAGTCAGCGTCAACATTTAATTTTTCTAGCATATTTTTATCTAATCTTAAATATGTTACACCGTGTTTTGTGGTTTCATAATTGTCATAAACATATGAAATTAGTTTCAATTCAGACTTAGATTTTGTATATGTATTTTTATATAATTCTTGCAAATTAAATCCTTGTTCTAACAAAAAAGCTGCAATTTTAAATGTTCTTGCTTTTGGATATCGTACTAAAAAACGCAGTGAGTCTGTAACAATACCATGATATAAAATTCTCGCAATTTCACTATCAATATTTAAATTATTATCCATAATAATATCTCCCAATATTTCTGAAACTGCACAATAATCATCACAAACAAGACTTATATCACCGTAAGGCTCTCTATCTGGATGATGGTCTATTTTAATTACTTTCTTTCCAATATTTCACCTTGAATCATCAATTCTTGCTGTGTTAGCGGCATCTCCCACAATTACCAAACTGTTTTTAAATTCTTCATCAGTTATATTATCAAATTTATTTCCAATATAACTTAATTTAGGATTTGGTTTACCAATTATTTTAACATTTTTTTCTGGCCAATTCAAATTTATTAATCTTTTAAGTCCAAATTGAAACCCATAAGCATCTCCGTCAGGCAAAATGTGTCTTAAAATGATTATATTTTGTTCCTTTTTGATCTCATCTATTATTTTTTTAATAATAATTTTTCTTTTATTATCCATTATAAAAACCCTTTCATTTTATTAAATAAATACTAGAATCATTATATATTACAAGAGTATTATACAACAAAATGAACTTAATTAAAAAGTAATTGATAATATATAGATTGAATATTAATTAATGAGAAAGAGTATAGTATTAAGTTTAACACCGGTAAAAAAAAGAATTCAAATTTACTTAGAAATTATGTTATTATCATTTCTATTATCAACATAATACATTATATAAAATACTTCTGAATTATCGTTACAAGCTATAAATTAAAAATAGGAAAAGGAATTTAAATCCTTTCCTATTTAATAATTGTTATTTTTTTTCTATAATATTGTTTATTAGATAAAGAACTTTTTTAAAAATTAAACATCAATATAATTAATTCATTAATTACTAGACTCTGAGAGTTTTTCATCTAAATTATCACTACCAATGGTTTTTGATTTTCTTTTTCCGATTCTAAATTTAAAGTTGTCGCTATTTCTGTATAAACCAATATATAATATAAGTCCCGCTATAAATCCAGCAAATGCTATACACGCGCAGGTAAGTAATATTAATTGATTTCCAGTTTTATCAACAACAAGTATATATCCACTTTGATTATTAGAGGGTATTTTTAATGTTTTATGATGGTCCTCGATATAGGCTTTTATAAATTTGTAATACAATCCTGGTGAAAATCCCATTGCAGAAAGAAATGCTATAGCTGTTGCATAATTATCATTAGTTATTCCCAACTCTGTTCCAATTGGTGTTCATCTAATAGTTACTAATACTCATGTCAAAGAACCAAGAACTACCAAATTTGCAACAGCACAAATTTGGAGAATTATTCTTTTGGTTGGATCTAACGAATCAACTGTTTTATCTCCCCCAAATCCTGGTAAAATTATTGCAATACATATTAATATAATTCCAATAAATAAACCAACAATTAAAATAAAAATATATGAATGAGCTTTATCTGATTTCCTTCCGACATATCCAGCTAATAAAAATCGCATAACATAAGTTCGAATTAATCCAAAAGCAATTACCAATGCTGGTGTTATTAAAAATATATTTGATAAATAATTCATGTAAGCAGATAATTCCATTTGAAGCATAAAAACTCCTATTATTATCATTCCCATACATCATATTTTTCAACCCTTAATAACTTGAGCTAAATTTTTTAAACTAAAACCATTTTGTCCTTGGTCTTCAATTGGTTTGATAAAGAGCCAGGTTAGTATTGTTGAACCGATTGTGAGAAATAGAGTCATTGCAATTAAAACTAAGAAACCAACACTAACATTATTACCAAATAAAATTAGGTTTGGTATTTTTCCAGAGTTTGTGAGAGCGTATAACAGAGCGCCAATTGAACCAATTATTAATCCAAATATTCCTTCATATGTCCCAGCAACACCATTATTAAAGCCAACTCTTTTTTCTTTTTCTTTACCAGATAAGTTTTCGGTTCCATAATTTTTAATTATTCTTCATAGCGGACCTCAGATTAGTCCACTAATTGCAATTGAATACAAAAATAATATACCAATTCATTGTGGCAAAATATTTTTTCCATAATTTGGATCATCTGGCGGTACTGTGTATTGAAATATTAGGGACCCATATCAAACAGCGATTCCAATTTGCATCAATAAGCTGATCAATATCAATTTTCTTCCTTTATATTTCCCGCCTAGATATGCTCCCACAAAGTTTGCCACTATACTAAATATACCATAAAAAGCTAAACCCTCAGAGTACTGCCCGGGAGTCATATTTATATTCCCATATATATTTGGAATATAATTTTCTAAATAAGTAGGTATTAAAACCATAATAGCGTCAATTAAAGCTAAAATAGCAACTGGATACATTTTTAGAATAGAAACTAATTTCTTTTCATTTTTACTATCTTTTTCCATAAACTCCTCTTTCTATTTTACTATTGATTTTAAATCTTTGATAATACTTTCTGCAATATCTAAACTATTAATTGTAGCTCCGGCTATTAACGGATGCCCACCACCTCCATATTTTTCAGCAATAGATTTTAATGGAGTTTTATTACTTCTAAATTCCACACGATATGTTTCATCTATATTTGCAGAAAAGGATACGGATATTTCAACCTCCTCAATTCCTTGAAAGAGATTAACAAATATATCATTTTGATCATATGGAATATTATATTTATTAATAATATTTTTTGTTAAAAATATAGCTCCCACTTTATTTTCAACTTTAGAATTCTGAATAACTTCAGCCTGTGCTTGAAGGAATGTTAATTTCTTTGTATAAACTCTATTATATAAATCAATAATATTTCATTTTGGTGTCATTAAAAAACTACAAACATCAAACGTTCTCGAAGAAACATTTTTAGAAATAAATCGATTTGTGTCTGTAGTTATACCAAATAATATAGTTTGTGCAATGTCACTATTTATTTTCAAATTACACTTTAAAGCAAAATATCCTATCATTTCACTAGCACTTGTAAACGAGCTATCGACTCATTGAATATCACCGTATTTATTTTCATTTGGATGATGATCAATCTTAATTACTTTTTTTGCTTGTTTTCAATTTGCTGAATCAATTCTTGGAATAGAACCTGTGTCAGTTATAATTACCAGTGCATCAATAAAATCTTCCTCTTTTAACTGATCCATCTGTCCTAATGATCTAAAAAAATCCACATTTGTACCACAAGCATATACCTTTTTATTTGGTCAATTATAATTAATTATCTTTTTAAGTCCATTTTGTGATCCGAATGCATCTCCATCTGGGTTTATGTGTCTTATACAAATAATTTTCTCAAAGTTTATAATCTCTGATAAGATATCTTTTATTAATGATATTTCTTTTTTCATATTTGTTTTCCTTTATATATTTATGTAATCAATTAAAATTATTATATAAATTTATTCATTTTCAAAAAAAAACACAATTAATTTTAATAATTAATTTGTGCTTCTTCACTATTTATTATGTATATATGAAAAATCTAAATCTAAAAAATCTCTGAATTAAATATAGCTTATAAATCAATAACAACATAATTAAAATATAATGAATAATCTATCAAATTAAATATACAAATATAATGTTTTATAATTTATGCCATGAAATTAAAATATCTTGCAACAATTAATTTTTTAGCAATTTATTTTAATAATACTAATTTATTTATAATGCCTAGAAATTTTAAAAAAAAATATAATAAATATAACCGATTAAATAAAATTTATTTTATTTAATCTTATTTTATTATACAACTTATAGTGAATAAAATATTGTTTATAACCACATTTTTAATTATTATGAAAATAATAAATAATTAGGGGAAAAATAACTTAGACTCAGAACAAACCCTATTTCTGGTAATGAATCTTAGTATCCTTTATTATAACTATTATATTTTAAATAAATTTGAAATGTAATAAGAACTGGGATAACAAAATAGAATCTAAAAAAAATAACAAATCAAACAAATATACAAAAAATGATATTTATATATGATTAAACTATATCGATGGTTCAATTTACCAATAATTATTTAATGATTATAGTATATAACAAACAGCAATTAAAATTGTATTTAAAAGTCAAATAAAAGATTTTGCTCAAATTTATACTCTCGCGTTAATAACAATTATAAAGAAAGATATGAAATCTTAAAAAAGTTTGATGATTTTGGAATCGGATAAAGAAAGAAAATGCGTACTTTATGAAACGAAATTACAAAAGATATAAGCACAAAACATTTGGCTAACGATTCATATGTCTTTAACAACATTTTATTGATATCTAAATATTGTTTGAAAAGAAAATAAAAATTTTAAAACGCAAAAATTAATAAATTTTATTTTTCATTAACCTAGAAAACTATAGCTATACAAAAATCAAAAAAATTAGTATCAAAATATGAGATTAAACTTGATGATAAAAAAATTACTAAAACCGCAAAAAAAGAAATAATGAATGAATAAATGAGAAAAATTCAATTTAAACAGCAATACAGACTAATGATAAAATTTAGCGTTTTGTTTATCTTTAACTTATAAATAAAAATACAGCAAGTTTATTAAACTACTATATGGTATCTATACAGATATTTATTATATTATTTATAAGGTAAATTAGTCAGTTTATTAATAATGATTGATATCACAAAAGAAAATATTGATTACAAAATAAGTTTTAAAATTAATACTAAATTAGTTTTTCGAGAATTTAACTGATAAAATTAAAAAATAAAAGCAATTAAAAATTATCTAAGTAAAATTATAATTCACTCAGATCATGAAATTCAATATACAAACCTTTAATACAGAAAATCATGCTTGGAAGCAAATATATCTATATCGCAAGGGAAAATATACAATTGCTATGCTAATGTTATTATCGAGATTTTTTGACTAATTATTAAGGAAAGGTACAATTTACAATAATAAATATGATCCTCACGAATAATATATTAATGGATTAAATGATAAATCAATGATATAATTATTAAAATAATTCTAAGCTTATCATTTAATAATATAATGTTGTATTTACAACAAGTAGATAAGGTAATTATAATATTAAAATGGTTCACTTCATTACCAGAAATAGGATAAAGACCTACCGCTATGAAAGAATTTTTTTATCTACATACTTATTATATTTATTTTCAATATCAAAAATATTGCAAAAGAATAACTAATAAACAATTTAATTTTCATTATGAAAATAAGTATTAAAATTTATTTAATACACTTACTTGAAATAATAATTATATATCTTTTTAAAAGATGATAAAAAAAATATAAGCAAGTATGCTTATATTTATTATAAATTATAAAAAATTATTTATTGGTATAGTTTGCTATATAATCTGCATAGGTATCAAAAAATCCCTTACTTAATAATTGATATGATTCTTTACCAGTTTCAACATAAGATTTATATTTAGAACCTGCATTTGCCAGGTTACTTGTTGAAAAAATATCTAAAAGATTTTTATTATTATCAGATGTTCATTTATTATCAATATCAGATTCTTGTTTACTGTCACCCTTAACAGAAACATCGCCAGTCATTCAAACATTTTTTCCATCTCAGGTATTAACTGATGTAACATCCTCATCTGCTTTTATTGTGTTACCATAATCATCATTAAACTTAATTCCAGAGTCCTTAATTGATTTTTGAATATCTTTATTTTTTCCATATTTATCAACTAATGATTCAGCATGATATACTCCCGCAAGAGTTCCTTCTTTTAGAGGTACAGTTGCAGAAGTTATAAATTTGTTAAAATTTTGAGTTTTGGACATGTCAACATCAACACCACAAACATAAGCTTCTGATTTTAGTTTTTTTATGGTTTCAATAGTATCTGTTATTTGTGGTCCAGCAACTGGCAATATCACATTTGCACCCTCATGTATTAATTTTGTTGTTATATCATTTCCTCCACCTGAAGCAAAACTACCAGATGCTCATTCGCTATCTTGCGCAGACTCCATATCATTTTTTTGTGCTATTTTAACTTTATAAGTATTAGTTTTCAATCATGTTTCTACATTCCCGCCAAATTTATCTATTACTGAATCTGCAAATTTTTTGTAAGGAGAGTCTTCATCTGGTGTATTTTTTTGTTCTGCTGCCTGCATTTTATTTCAGAATGATACAGCTGAATAATATCCAACAATGTAGTTTGCTACACTAAATTGCGAACCATCCCCAATTATTCCACCATATGAACCAAGTGTAAGTGTTTTATCAGTTACATTATTATTTAATATAGAATAAATTATTGAGGCCATTCCAGCATAAAAACCAGAACTATCCTTGTAAAATCTAATTCCCATACTTGCACTGCCTGCACTGGCAAAATCTAAGTTGACACCAGTTATTCCTGATTTTTTGAATAGTGGTTCATAAGAATTATTTCCCCCATCTTTTGCACCGTGGATATAACCGCTTAGAACAGCTACTTTTGGGTTTGAATTTGAAACTACATCTGAATATACATTTGATAGAGATGCTGTTGTTGATTCCTTTGGCTCAGAGTAGGGCACTTTAGTATCTTTCTTTTTTGTTACAATTGATTCAAATTCATTTGCACCTTCAAATACCGATTGATCAAATGATTTATCTGTTACTTTTCCAGAATCTGTAATTACATATACATCTGCACCACTTTCTGCATCATCTGAACATGAAATTAAAGATGATGAGAAGCTTGATGTTAATCCTACTACGCTTAATAATGATAGTATTTTTTTCATTGTTTATCTCCTTATTTTTATGAATGGTTGTCCAGATGCTTTTGGTGGAGAGGATTTTTTTGAAACAAAAACCATAACCATCAATGATATAGCAAATGGAATTGCATTTAGTAATTCCTCATAGTTTTTTAGACCACTAAATGCTTGATATGATGTTAGGAATGGTACAATTGCAAATGTTGCACTAAATATCGCACTAAACAAGAGACAATATATTGTTCTTCATTGTCCAGCCACCATTATCGCTAATGCAATATAACCATATCCATTAACAGAACCAAAGTATGATCCTGAACCTTTTAATATACAATAAGCAATACCGGCAAAACCCGCCATCATTGAAGATATTGTCACAGCAATAAATCTATATTTATTTACGCTAACACCAACAACATCTAATGCATTTGGATTTTCTCCTGCTGCTATATGCTTTCTTCCGACTTTTGTAAATGTAAAGTATAATCCTACAGCACACGATACAATTATCGAAATAAATAAATACAATGATATTACATTTTGAGAATCTAAGTAGAAAGGCTTATATTTTGAAGCAATAAATGTACCTTGAAATTTTGGTAAAGTTGCAACAAAAAGACCTATAGCTTCTCCAAAAATATTTATTGCTATCCCAGCAATAATATGATCGCAATTTAATTTAATTGTAGCAAAAGAGTGTAGCAAGGAAAATATTCCTACAAATATTAGTGCTACAAATATACCTGTGATTTGTCCGAATGTCGAATGATTAAATTTCGAACCATAAATAGAATAAATCAAGGCCCCAATAACCATATATCCGTCAAGTCCCATGTTTATGATACCAGACCTCTCAGAAAACATTCCCGCGACTGCACAAATTGAAAATATAGTAAAATACATTAATAAATCTCTAATTATTGATGTTGAAAGATCCATAATTATCACATACCTCCATTTGTTTTTCACGTAGTTCTATTTGAACCAATAGTTTATTAGAAGCTTCTCTTATTCTTTCTCTATATTCTTTATTTAATTTTGAAACATAATCTTTAGCTTCGTTTCAATTTATTTTAAATACAGATAATAATTTATTCTTATATTGCTTGTAATCATTAATATAATTTTCCACCAATAATGAAAAATCTTTTTTACTTAATTGATATTGAACTTTAAAATCTGAATAATTCTTTGCTAGGTTTGCATTTTGTATTGGGTAATTTACAATTTCATATCTTTCATATTTAAGATCTGACTTTATAAATTCTTCAATAACCGCGGGCGACATTGATATTAATTGGTCAATAGTTTTAATACCTTTATCTTCATATTTTTGTAAAATTATATTTGCCTTTTCCTCACTAGTTTTATCAATTTTCAAAATATCTGAATTAATTTTTTTTAACAATATGTCATTTGCTTTAATAACACGTTTAGCATCTTGAACATATTCACTATAATTGGCCGATAAAAGATTAATTGCATCTATTACTTCAAATTTCCTTTTTGATAATAAATTATAAAATTTCTTCTTCAATCCAATTATGCTTTTTTGATAATAAATTTGTTTTCTATTTTCAATAAAATCGTTAGTTTCATTTTTGATTTCGTGTATTTGTTTTTGAAAAATGTGCTTTTGGTTGGAAATTTTTTCCGATAATTTTTTTAAAAATTCATCAATCTCAATTCTTAAATTTTCGTATTCTATATTTTTCTCAATATTATTATTGGTTTTCTTATCTATTCCAAGCTTTTTAAAATCTTCTTGAATTTTTTTTAACGTTTCAATTTCAGCAGCTATTTCAGGAGATTTTCTAATATTTTTGATACTAATCTTATTTGATTTAATTTCATTTTTTTGATATTTAATAAACTCAGAAATATCTTTATCCCTTCAAATATATAGTTTATGTTTAATTGTATTTATTATGTCAAAATTATAAAAAATTATATAGATCGCTGCACAAAATGTAATTGCGCCAAAAATTAAGGTTGAAATATTAGAATTGATCCCATTATAAATAGGCAATCGTGTTGCTGAATCTGATCCTACCTTTAAAACTCCTCATATAAATGAGATAAATAAAATTCCAAATATATTATTGAATGAAATTAGTGATACAGATATCGCATCAAAACCAAGTGTCAACATTTGGCCTGATGAAAATTCTTGATTTTGAGCATAACAAAAGTAATAAAATAGACAACCTATAGACATTATTACACCTTGTATTGCGGTAACCACTAAAATATAGATATTATTTTTTATACCCGCATATCTTGCAACTTCAAGTGAAGACCCAATAACTTTGAATTTATATCCTCACTTTGTAAATGTGATAACAATAAATGTTATTGCAAAAACAACCAGCACAATTGCAAGTGGGAGAATTCAACCATTATGGCCTACCATCAGCCACGAGGTATTAACAGCATCTGTTGCTATTCTACCATTTGCAGCAGACCATCTTAAAAGATAATATGCAATCCAGTTCAACATTATTGATGAAGCAACCTCGTGAATATTGAAGAATATCTTTAAGGAACCAATAGTTAAAGAGAATAATATACCAGCTAAGATAAATAAAATAAATACAATTATAATATAATGTTTATTTAAATCTGTAATAGCCACACCTTTATGATCGGCCACTGAACTTAAATATTTTAAAGTAAACATAAAACCAAGTAGGGCTTGTCCCGAACCACCCATATTAAATAATTTTACTTTGAACCCTAAGGAAAGTCCAAGTCCTAGCATAGCAAATATGCACATTCATTCAAGTGACATAGTAAGATTGGATTGACCAAGAACTGACTTTCTCTTCAATCCCATTCTAAATGAATTTATTATAAAAGAAAAACCATTATAACCTGTGAATACTACAATTAATGCACTTGCAAAAAAACCTAAAATTAATGCCAATACTGACGCTTTTACAAATCTTAATTTTGTTTTGCCGTACTCCGATGTTATGTATCCTTTTAGTTTGTGTTTAGTAATTCACATTTTAGATTTAATATTCATATTAATTTTCCTTCTGGGAAACCATAAGATTTCCTATTTCCTTAAATGACAATTTATTTTTTTCTAATTCTCCAACTATATTCCCAGAATTTAGGACAATAACCCTATCTGATAAACTTATAATTTCTGATAACTCAAAACTTACCAATAATATAGCTTTTCCTTGTTTTTTTGCATCAATTATTTGTTGGTGAATAAATTCAATTGAACCTATATCAACACCCCTTGTGGGTTGAAAAATAACAATAAAGTTTCCTTTTCTCGATATCTCTCTACCGATAATTATTTTTTGCTGATTGCCACCAGACAAAGTACTTGTTGTTGCAAATCCTAATTCTGCATTTCTAATATCATATTTATTAACTATTTTTTGACCATATGATACTATGTTAGAAAATTTAAGAAATCCGAAAAAATTAGAAAATCTTTTATTGTCAATATCTTGTAATATTATATTGTTTATAATATTAAAATTTAAAACAAGACCATGTTTTTGTCTATCCAACGGAACAAAAGACATACCAAATTTTTTGTACCTTTTTTCTATTGAGGCATGTTTGATAGATACCAGCTCTTGTTTTTTGGTTAGTGCAGCAATATCCCCGCTCTTAATTCTTTGTAGCCCGCAAATACTATTCACCAGCTCTTGCTGACCATTTCCTTCTACTCCAGCTATTCCTACAATTTCACCAGCGTGCAATTTCATGTTAAAATCTTTTAGACCAACCACTTTTTGATTATCAAATTTAGAGACTACTAAATTCCTTATATCAAGTACAACCTTTTTGTTATCTGATTTTTCAGAGTTCCGTACTTCAACAATTTCTCTCCCTACCATTGCTTGTGATAAGGTTTCTACCGAGGTAGTTTTTACATCATAATGACCAACCACTTCCCCTCTTCTAATTACTGTCGCTGTATCTGCAACCTCTTTAATTTCATTCATCTTGTGCGTTATAAGAATTATAGTTTTACCATCTTTTTTTAGATTCTTCATAACTTGTAACAATCCTTCAATTTCCTCCAATGTTAGAACTGCACTAGGTTCATCAAAAACCAAAATTTCATTATCTCTAAAAAGCAATTTTAAAATTTCTGTTTTTTGTAGATCTCCTACACTTGCTTTTTTTGCAAGCTTATTTATATCAATATTAAGATTATATTTATTCATTATTATATTAATTTTTTCTTCAATCTCTCGCTTATTAAGTAAAAAGCCCTTAGTTTTATAACCCAAAGCAATGTTTTCTCATAGACGATAGATATCAATTATTTGAAAATGTTGATGAACCATTCCAATCTTCAGGTGGTTTGCTTTTACTGGATTATTTATAATCTCTTCTTTTCCATTGATAAAAATTTTACCCTTTGTTGGCTGATATATACCAAATAATATTGACATTAATGTAGATTTTCCAGCTCCATTTTCTCCGATAATTGCATGAATTTCCCCTTTTTTAACCTTAAGATTAATATTTTTATTAGCAATTATCTTTTTATTAAAGATCATGTTAATGTCTTGCATTTCGACTGCGTAAATATTATTTTCTTTCATATAATCCTTTCTCATTTGTTTATACCATAAACGAGTAATCAAATCATAATTATTTTTTTTATATGTAGAAAATTTCACAATTAAAAAATAATTTTTTAATTATTAATATAGAACAAATTACTCTAAGTACACCAGTTAATCCAATGACTATTCTACTTTCTTTCTTTTTTAACATTATTAGTCTCTATTAAAGAAATCAAAAGGAATTATTATAATTATATTTGTAGGGCTACTAATGGGCTTATTATCCTAATATTTCCAAAAGATGCTATAAATGATATAATATAAATTGTAGAAATTATACCAAATACAGCAAATGGCATATACCATGTCATATACAAGGGAAGAACCCACATTGAATACAACGCTAATATTGCGAGTATCTTAGAAAAAAGTAGCCAACCTAGAAGGAACCCAAAAGTAAAAGTAATAAGTAGTGGTAGTATATATATTGCAATGATTATTTTAATAATATAAAAGTTGCTATACCCCATTATTTTCATTGTTGCAATAAAATCTTTATTTTCATAAATAATCAAATTTGTTACAAGCATGACAATTACTATTGAAATCAATAATGAAACTACAATAAACAATATTGTGACCATATTAACCAAGTCACTAATTTGTGATAAAATTTGTCTCTGAGTTGTTAATGGATAGGCTAGATCAATTGTTCCTTGTGCCATTCCAGTAATTATTTTAGTCACTTGAGCATAATTTGAAAATTTTTTATTGCTTGATAATTTTGATATTTTTGTTCCACTAAGCCCTATACTACTATAGTCACCAAGCTGCTGAGTTGTTGATATACCATTACTAATATCAATAATCGTTGATGATTCAGAATTTTTGTAATTAAAAACCGGATATTGATTGTTAAAGAAATTTCATAAATTAATTCACGAACTATTATCCTTTTCAGAGTTAAGATCTTCTTCTGCTTTCTCTTTCAAAAATTCATAGCAGGATTTATTATTACCATTGTAATTATTTAATTTTTCTATACCATTAGATAGGCTTTCTTTTATATAACTGTTAAATATGTTATATTCATCAATATCATCATCAGTTGTTAAAATATTTTGGTTTGCATAAGCTAACATTTTTTTACTTGATGCACTATATCATTCTGGAACAAAGTAATTATTAAACATCCACTGTTGTGTTTTATCATAACCCATATATTTATTAGCTAAATCATTTTTAATTCATGCTTGGCTATTTCCGTAACTATTTTGTATACCTACGATAGTATATTCATTATTTGGAATTGTTTTTGTTTGTAATGATATGTCTCCATCACTATATGCAGAAGTAATATCTGCTGGATTTGAAATTGTATCAGGTGTTTGTGATAGTGAGTACCCCCCCATTGAAGACATTAATAAATTACTATTATCACAAAAAGAATATGCATTTTTATCAACATATGATTTAGAAGAATTTGATACATTTGGGTTTGATAATGCTGTTTCTGCTGTTTTATTGAACCACCCGCCGTTAAAATCATTATCAAGAGTGAGTTTCCTATTATCTTTATTATATATATTTTTTTTAGTATATGCTAAGTTAATTTTATCTCCAATTTTAAGTCCTGCTTTAATTGCAGCAGTTTGATTGATAACTATCGGATTTTTAGAATTACTTGTATAAAGTTTGTTCATCAGGTTAGTCCCGTTAGAATCGTTTAAAGAAACTAGTTTATCTGTTCTTTTAACTCCATAAGTGTACATATTTTGTTTATTATTTATTTTATCATTAAATGTAGTATTTAGAACAGTTCCAATTTCATCAATGTTTGAATCATAAGGGATTAAACCAAATGATATATTATAATTAGAATCTGGTTTATCAAATGCAGATTTTATAGATTGTTGAATATAGTATGGGGATGAGGAATAAGTAGCCATCAACATCGCTGTTCCTAGTCTATTTTCAACAGTTCCAACAAGTCAGGCAAAAAGAAGATCGTTAAGCTTTTCTAATGTATCACCTGAGCCAGCTGTAGGTAAAGATTCAATTTCAGATTTTGTAAAACTACTAACCTCTTTGTTGTTTAAATAAATAAGTGCATTTCCTGTATCCTCATTAATTTGTGAATATAAATCTTTTCATAATTTTTCCGATTCAATTGGGTCAAAAATATCCTTTGATGCAATTGATTTCAAAATATCATTTTGATTAATATTAGTTTTAAAGTTTTGATAATTAAACTTATTATCTTCATCTTTGTTATTATCATAAATATTTGTATTTAATTTCAATGATAAACCTTGAGAGTATATTTTGTAAAATCATAATAACAAATTAGCTGTATTAATATTCTTGTTTACATCTTCATTGGGGATGTCTGAAAGTTTTGCCATAAGTTTTTCATAATCTTTTCATTGTAAGTAAATAGAATTAATAACACTTTTTATTACCAATGATTCACCTGCACCACCACCAACATATTGTTGTTTATTTAATAATTCCAAATATTTAGTTGATATATTTTTTCATTGAAAAGAAGAAAGATTATAAAGGGTTCTTCCTGAACCACTAATATTGTATGAATAATAATCAGCAGGTTGTTGCCCAGATACAAGCGAAGACAATACAATATCAAAATTGATTGTCCCATCATCATTTAATGGGTATGAAGTCAAACCATCATATTTCTGATTAGTTAAGCCAAAATTTATAGCTGCGTTTTTATCATTTGAATACCCCCAACTCCCTTTATTTCCAGTATTTTCACTGTTATAATCATATGTTTTATAAAAAGATAGTGGATTAGAAAAAATCGGAGAATTGTAAATATATTGTGAGTTATAATTTATCCCATTAAATGATGCTTTTTTATTATCAGCCAAAACTTTTGGAGCTATTAGTGATAGGGTCATTAATAATGAACCAATAAACATGGTCACAACTATTCCAATTATTTTCCCAAAAGATGATGTTATTATTGCTCCTCTTAATTTTGTATTAAAACCTCTTTTAGCATACATTTTTTTGATTTTAATACTAAAATTTGAAATCGTTTTTGCAACCATTCCTTGTAGTAAAATTAATGCGGGTTGATTTAAAATTGCATATCCAGATATAAAAACCATTAATAAGTTAACAATATATACACTAACAAATCCGACAATAAATTGGACATATTGAAAATGTCATCCATAAAATTGGATTGCAAAATAATTGGAGAATGTATTAACTATTATAAATTCAATTGGAAACGCTAAAATATAACCAAATATAGTTCCTATTAATGAGGTTATTAAAGAGGCGGCAAGGAAATTATCAATTATTTCTCTTTTTTTATAACCTAACGCCTTTAAAGTTCCAACCTGTTTTCTAATAGCATCTATTTGTTTTTTTGTCATTAATGTAATAGTGATAAAGGTAAGAATTGCAACGATTACTAATAATGTGGTTGAAAGGACAGTATATGCTTTTATAATTTTTGAAAATGTTGCTGTTCTAGACTTATATATATAATCTTTATCTGAGAGCGAGTAGAGACTTTTATTAGATAAATTTATATTTGAAACTAAATTATAATCTAATTGTATTCTATCTAAGATATTATTTGCTATTTTATTTTTAGAATCTTTAAACTTACAAGAGAATGACACTTCCTTATCAAAATCGGAAGAGACATATAATTTAGCATCGGTACTGGTGTAAGAATAAAATTGGTTGCCATTCAATTTATAATCATTCATACCAAATAATGATTTATCAACATACATTATAGCCTGTGAAGATACATCGGGAATATATGTTGTTTTGTCTACAACAGGGAAGGCAAAATCTGCTGACTGACCAAAACCACATACTACAAACCACATAAACGGTGAAAATTCGGTATCATCTATTGCTGATGGACCTATATTTTTTATTTGATCTTGAAGCTCATTGAACGCAGCTTTACGATCACCAATATCATCATTAACCTTTAAATCAGAACCTAGGGTATCCTTCTCTACTCTAATAATATCTCCTATATTAATATTATTTTTAGATGCAAAATTTGGTGAAATAACTATTTGTCTTTGGGCATTTTTGAGATCTGAAGAAATGTTTCTTCCACTAGTTATAACCAACTTATCATCAGTTGCTGAACCATCGGAATTTGATCCTGTTTTTATTAATGTTTTTATTGTTATACTTTTAGATTTTAATTTTACGGAGTTGAATGTTCTTCCCTCGGTTCTTGTTCAATTAAAATCATATTTTTTAGATAATAAATTAATTAAGAACTGAGAATTTAACTCTTGGTCTCCTTGTTCATTAATTTTTTTTCATTCATTTAAAACTTTTTCTTTTTCACCGGGATTTTCATCCTTCAAGTATTCATTTAAGCTTTTATCAGTTATAGAAACTGTATAGCTACTTGATTGGGAGTTAATAAAATCATGTAATTGAGATGTTCTTGTTAATTCAGAATTACCGTCAATTATACGTTTAGAAATATCTCCAAGTAATGATATTATGGTTGCAAATAGCATTACAAGAACAGTTATCCCTATCAATTGTGTCCAGTGTTTGAAAGCTGTTTTAAATGAATTTTTTAACAAAAGCCTTCTTGTCTTATTCATTTATTTAAACCACCCTTTTCTATTGATAATAAAAAATTATTATTCAGGTGGAAGTAGTGATTTCTTCTTAATATTTAAAAGTAAGCTTTTAATAATATTTATTCTTAGTTTAATATTTTCTAAATTAAAAAAAAGTGTTATATCTCTTTTTTTAATAAATTTTTTATTTGAATCAATAGAAAGATCAGTATTTTTATCGATGGTTGCAAAAGAAACAATTTTCTCAATATTATATATATTTTCATCTTCACTATTTGTTATTAAAATCATATATAAAATACCAACAACAAATGCAAAGACAAATAAAAATAAATCATTTTTTATAAATATACCCACTATTGAATAAAAAAATAAAGGGATAATATTTATAAGGAAATTTATTAATAATGGAATCAATAAAAATAAAAATCTTATTACTATGCACTTTGTATTAAAATACTTATTATTAAACATTTTATTTATTGAAAACAATGAAATATTTATAATAAAAAACAAAAAATTTATTGATAAAAAATCATTTATTATATTTGATGAAAAATTTATATATAATTTAGAAGAAAAAATTCTCAATTCCAAGAATAGAAATAGAGATGCTAGGTATAAGTGAATATAAATTATAAATCTCTTGGTCATTTAATTCCCTCTTTATATATTATATATTAATTATATGTGAAAGAGTTTAGACTTTCCTTAAACATATTTACAAATTCCAACTTACATGTTTCACATGACCATATTTGAAATAGATTTAATTCATATCTATATTTTCCTTCTATATTTAACCACTTTACAAGTATTTTATTTTCCATTTTTTCACCACATTTTTGATAATGTAAGAAAAATATATTTTTGTTTCCTTTGGGTTTATTTCTTATAAAAATTTTATCATTAAATAAATCGACAACCTCTTGTTCAATTAAGGATTCTTCTGAAAAATTAAAAGGATTTAGGGTTAGTTCACCCATATGTAGTTTAAAACCCTTGGTTTCAGATACACCACAATTACAATCGAACATAATTCTAGGAACTAATGGATCTAAAGTAACATCTTTTGATTTTAGCATTATATTGGGGTTATTATGATTTAAAAATTTGTGTTTTTCTAAAAGAGAATTTTTTATTTCACCATTCTTAACCATGTCATCAAACTGAGATTTTAATGGTAAGTATCTTAAACATTCTACACATGTTTGTTCATCTCATTCAGAAAATTGTATACAATTAGAACAGCACAAACTTGTGCAATAAAAACAAGTATTGTTATATTCAATATTAATATCATTTGAACAAATGCCACAATTTATATTCATAATTCTACACCTTAATATATTATATCATATAGCAACAAACCAGATGGATCAGCAATAAATTTCATTTTCTCTCCATTAATAGATAATGATTTTTTTATATCTTCCAACGTAATTGTGTTATTATTATAAGCAATGCATGTGCCAATTATTTTTCTAATTTGATATCTCAAAAAACCTTTTGCTTTAAATTCAATATAGTGATTATTATCATCCTCACTAATAATATTAATATGGTCAATTTTTCTTTCTAAATTATAATTGTCATATTCATTTTTCTTAAGACCACTAAAATTTCTAAAATCATGTAAGCCAACAAATAATTTGAGACTTTCTTCAAATTTAAATTTATTAAATTCGAATTTTAAAAAATGATAGTATCTTCTTTTCAATGGATCATATTCATTAGTTGATAAATAATATCTATAGGTCTTTTGTTTACAATTTCTTACCAAAAAGTCTGGGCTTATTTCTACAATACTTTTAACAAATATATTTTTATTTATTCTTGAATTAATATCTCTAGCTATTAATCTATGATTAAATCTAAATTCTGTTTGTAAAAAAACCTTTTGATTACGGGCGTGTACTCCCGCATCGGTCTTACTTGCTCCCAAAGTATGAAATAAATTACTTTTAAATATTGCAACAAATGATTTTTCAAGTTCACCTTGAGCAGTCAATAAGTTATTTTGTTTTGCCCACCCATGTAGTTCGCTTCCATCATAACTTATTGTTAACAAGTAATAATTCACTATGAAATTATTCCTAAAATAGCATCAACGTGAGGTATTTGGTATGAATTAAATGATGGAGTAAATGCATATGCAATAGCCATTCCAGCAACCCCAACACCTATTATAAAAATTATAATATCTTGGACCCTTATATTAACTTGTCTATATCTAGTTCTTTTACCATTTGGATTATATCCTCTTGAATCCATCGCATATGCAAGGTCTTCTGCTTTCTGAAATGAACTTACTAGAAGTGGTATTATCAAAGAAACTATTGATTTAACCTTTTCATTCATTTTTCCATTTTTAAAATCTATACCCCTAGATGATTGGGCTTTCATTATTCTAGTTGCTTCTTCAATAAGTGTTGGTATCATTCTAAGCGCAATTGATATAATTGTTGAAAAAATATAAACGGGTATTTTTATAAGTTTTAAAGGTGATAAAAGATCTTCAATTGCCAATGTCAATTCTATTGGTTGTGTTGTAGATGTAAGTATTGTTGCAAAACCTATTGTTAAAAATATTCTTCACGCCATATAAAAAGCTTTATATAGTGCTCTCTCAGATAAATATTTTCCATTTATTCTTAAAAAGTATCCTAGGCTATCACTTTTACCTACATCAAATATACTATAAGTGTGTGTTATCGATATATTTGATAATGAAGTTTTTATCATAAAGATATTAATTATAAACATTAATATAAACATTAATATAACTGGTTTGAATAGTTTCATCATCATCGGGAAACTAATATTCCCAACTATTATTAGGACAGTAGCAATAACTGTTACTCCAATCAAGCCTGTAAATCCAATAGGAAAAAATATACTCACCATTAAGCAAAGTAACATAAATAATTTAAGTCGAGCATCCATTTTGTGAATAATCGAATTACTCGGAATATATCTCCCAAATGCTAGTCTCATACTTATTTTCCTCTTTTTTTCTTTAATAGTTTCACAAAATCATCAATTGTTCTAAATTCATCCTGGGTTAGATCTACGCCCTTATCCTTTAATTTATATGCTAATTGATATAATTTTGGTGGTTGAATATCTATTAACTTTAATAATTTTGTATCTCGAAATATTTCAAAAGGTTTTCCTATTTTTTTTACATCACCTTCATGCATAACGATGACTTCATCAGCTATCTTTAAAACGTGATCCATATTATGTGTTACAATGATTATTCTTTTGCCTTTGTCCTTGTTAAGGGATTCAAAAATTCTCATAAAATCTTCTTCACCTTGTGGATCAAGCCCACCTGTTGGTTCATCTAAAACCAATGTATTTCCATCCATAGCTATTATTCCAGCTATAGCAACTCTTCTTTTTTGACCACCTGATAATGCAAATGGAGAACGAGATACATAATCTTCTGGAAGATCCACCATTTTCAAAAGTTCTGGAACTTTCTTCATTATTTCATCTTTGGGGACACCCATTGTTATAGGTCCAAAAGCTATATCTTTTTCTATTGATTCTTGAAATAATTGATACTCCGGGAATTGAAAAACTAATCCAATTTCTTTTCTTAATGGTTTTACATATTTAATTTTCTTAGTGGAGGCTGGTAATTGGAAATTTCCAATAATTGTACGTCCTGTTTCTGCAATTATTAGCCCATTTATTAGTTGTATCAAAGTTGACTTACCACTACCAGTTGTTCCTATAATCGCAGTTATTAAACCTTTTTTTATTGTTAAATTTGCCTGGCGTAGCGCATTAAATTCTAGGGGGGTATTCTTTGAATAAGTATAAGTGACATTTTCGAAAACAACATCTCCTGAAAAATCATAATTTACATTTTTAGATTGAGATTTTTTATATTTGTAAATAAATTTATTAGATTTGCTTTTTTCAATATTAGTATATCACTCTTTAACAGAATTTATTCTTGATTTTTTATTTTTTAGATCGGATTTTTCAAATATCCTAATTTCTTTTTGATATTGCTTTTGATTATTTCTATCCTCCCTAATTAATTCACTTCGCTTTTTGCGATTTAATTTTATTTTTTGCATGTTAGATTTTCACTCAATAGATAGCTGTCTAAGGTCTTCGTGAATTATTTTTCTTGATTCCTTTTTAGTCATTGAATGTTCAAAATTGTTATTTATTTTTGACATATTTTATCCACCAATTCGTCTATATTCTTAGAACCTTTTGCTTTTATCCCCACGGTAGCAAGAGCCTCTTCTATTTGTGAAACAAAAGGAATATCAAGGTGAATAGACCTTAAAAATTTTTTGTCCTTTAAAACTTCATCAGGTGTTCCGAATCTAACAAGTTTTCCTTGATTCATAACAAGAACTTTGTCTGCGTTTAGAATTTCATCCATATCATGAGTAATTGATAAAATTGTGTGATTTCTTGTTTCTTTTAATTCAACCATTATTTTTTTTACTTCAGATTTTCCCTTTGGGTCTAACATACTAGTTGCTTCATCAAATATTAAAATATCTGATGAGAGGGCTAATGCGGAGGCTATTGCTACCCTTTGTTTTTGACCACCCGATAATGTTAATGGTTCAGAATCTAAAAACTTTTCCATTCCAACCTTAGTTACTGCATTCTTAATTCTTGATGTCATTTCAATTGGATTAACACGACGGTTTTCTAATCCAAATGCAACATCATCTCTAACAGTTGAGCCAATAAACTGATTATCTGGATTTTGAAAAACTATTCCCATAAATTTTCTAATTAAATTTATATTTCCCACTCCCGAAAGATTACCATAATAGTATATTTCCCCGTTAATCGGTTCTAAAACTCCTATTAATATTTTCGATAGAGTTGACTTACCACTTCCATTGTGTCCGATAATAGCAACATATTCCCCGTGTTCAACATCAAAACTTACCCCATCAACAACAATAGGGAGACTTATATCATATCTAAATGACAAATTGTTAACCCTTAATGCTATATTAGATATTTTAATAAGTTCTCCGTCAATACCTCTATTTTTAACTGATTCTGTTGCTAATTTATAAAATCTTTTTGATTCATTAAATTTATATTTTGCTTGAGTATATTCAATTTTACTTTTATTAGCAAGTTTTTTATCCCTTTTGCACTGAATATAATATTGTTTAAATTTTGAGGTATCTGCAAGCTTATTATACTCCGCTTTTAATGAGTTATATTTAGATATATATGACTGGTATTCACTTCTAGTAATTTTTCCAGCAGAACATAGTGTTCTTGCCTTAATCATTTCCCTACTTGATAACAATAGTTTATCATTTCATCCATTTAGCACTATTCGAAAATCATTTAGATCACTATTGGTTAAATTTAATTTTTCACTCATATATATACCTTCCATATAATTAAATTATATATTATTTATGATTAAATAGTATAGAAAATAGCGCTTGATTTAAAAGTATAAATACAAAATTTTGTATTATTTTTTACTATAAAATAATTTATTTAAATAAATTCACAACTATAATGTAAAAATTTTGTTAATATTTTTATTTGTAAAAGAGGACCATTAGAAAATTCTTATGGCCCTCATATTTATAAAATAAAAACTCTACTTGACTAACTCAATAATACACATTGGTGCATTATCTCCTCTTCTATTATCTAATTTTAGTATTCTAGTATATCCTCCATCACGCTTCTTAAAACGCGTAGCAAGCTCATTAAATAATTTTTGTAATGCAGTTTCTTTGTTGTTTACATTAGTATTTCTTAATCATGTTATGGCCTGACGTCTCGCATGCAAGTCTTGTCTTTTTGCTAAGGTAATCATTTTGTCCAAATGTTTTCTCAGTTCCTTAGCCCGTTTTTCTGTTATTTCTAATCTTTCATTAATGATAAGTTCAGTTGTTAGATTTCTCATTAATGCTTCTCTTCATGCTGTATTTTTTCCTTGTTTTTGAATAAATGACATAATTCTCGCCCCTTTCTAACCGTGTCTAAATGTCAGTCCCAACTGTGCGACTTTATCTTTTATTTCTTTTAATGATTTTCTTCCTAGATTTCTGATTTCTCCAATTTCATCTTCAGTTCTTGTAACTAAATCTCTTATAGTGTTAACCCTTGCTCTTTTTAAACAATTTAGACTTCTAGGTGTTAACTCAATATCTTCAATTGGTTTATCCAACTCTTTGTCGTCTTCATCATTTGGAGCACCGATAATTTCTAGTGCTGATAAATTTTTATCCAAGTCTATGAATAATGTCATATGCTCTGAAAGAATTTTAGATGCCATTGATATTGCATTTAATGGATATATAGAACCATCAGTTCTAATTTTCATTGTTAGTCTCTCAAAATCTAATAATCTTCCGATTTTAGTTGGTTCAACATCATAACTAACATTTAGTATTGGAGAATAATGTGAATCAATAGCAATAGTATTAGTAGCTACTTGAGATTCTTTTTTATTATCCTTAAAAGTTCTATATCCTCTACCGTTTTTAGCAAATAGGGTGATTTCAAACTCTCCTTCATTAATTGTACATATTTTTAAATCTTTATTAATAATCTCTACACCTGTTGGAGTTATAAAATCTTTTGCAAAAACCTCACCTTTTTTATTTGATGATTTAAATTTTATTTCAGCATACTCATCTTCGTCAAACATTTCAATATTAATCTTTAAAACTAATTGCTTAATATTTAAAATTATTAAACTCATATTTTCAACAACACCATCTATGGCAGAAAATTCATGCGTTGGAATAGTAGAACCTTTAAATTGAACTGCAAATACAGCTGCTCCTGGTGTTGAGGAAATCAATGTTCTTCTTAAAGCGTTACCCAGTGTAACACCAAAGCCTCTTTCTAATGGTTCAACTTTAAATTCTCCATAAAAGCTATCTTCTGCAGTTACATTGATATCAAATTCTGGTCTTGTAAACAACTTCATATACTACCCCCTTGGTCTTTTTCTAGGTCTAACACCGTTATGTGGAATTGGTGTTTTGTCTTTAATTGATGTAATTTCTAAACCTACACCCTGCAAACTTCTTATTGCAGCATCACGTCCTGGCCCAGAACCTCTGATTTCTACAGAGATCTTTCTCATACCATTATCCATAGCTCCTTTTCCAGCAGCTTCAGCAATCATTTGGGCTGCATAAGGTGTTGATTTTTTACTCCCTTTAAATCCAAGTGACCCAGCACTAGACCAGGCAACTGCATTTCCAGCTTCATCAGCCAATGTTACGATTGTATTATTAAATGTTGAATGAATGTGTGCAACACCGACTGGAATATTTTTCTTTATTTTTTTACGTGTTGTTTTTTTTGGATTTGCCATCTTTATATAACACTCTACTTTCTAACTATTTTTTCTTATTGGCAACTGTTTTTCTTGGACCTTTTCTTGTTCTAGCGTTTTGCTTTGAAGATTGTCCCCTAACTGGTAGCCCTTTTCTGTGTCTTATTCCTCTATAACACCCAATTTCCATCAATCTTTTAATGTTTAATGAGACCTTACGTCTTAAATCACCTTCGGTTGTTATTTTTGAGATTTCGGATGATATTCTTTTAGATTGTTCCTCAGTTAAATCTTTTACTCTGATATCTTCACTTATCTTACAATTATCTAAAACATGTTTAGACATTGAAAGTCCAATACCATAAATATAGGTTAGACTAATGACAACTCTTTTATTATTTGGTATCTCTACCCCGTTTATACGAGCCATTTATACTTTTCCTTTCTGACTTTATAATGCAAAAATTAAACTTTAAATAATTAGCCTTGTCTTTGCTTATGCTTTGGTTGTGCACAAATTATCATAACACGACCTTTTCTTTTAATAACACGACACTTATCGCATATTCTTTTCACAGATGATCTTACTTTCATCTTTCTAACCCCTTTTTCTATAAATTAAGTTAGTTTATCAACTATATTGACCACTTATAAATTAAGTAGTCTCATTTTTTTGTCTATAAGTTATACGCCCACGTGTTGGGTCATAAGGAGAAATAGCGACTGTTACTTTATCACCGGGTACAATTCGAATGTAGTTCATACGAATTTTACCCGAAACGTGAGCGTCAATAATAACGTCGTTTTCTAATTTAACCTTAAATTTTGTGTTGGGTAGCACTTCTACCACAACTGCTTCTACTTCTAAATAATCTTCTTTAGACATTAAATCCTCCATTAGTCTTCCCAGGCGGTTAGTATTTCATAACCATATTCTGTGACTAAGATTGTATGCTCATAATGAGCAGCCATACTATTATCCGCAGACCTTACCGTTCATTGGTCTTTTTCCACTATGGTTTTTGGGGTTCCTATTTGAACCATTGGTTCAATACATATTGTCATTCCCTTTACAAGTCTTATACCTGTTTTTTCTTTTCCAACATTTGGAATTTGAGGGTCTTCATGCATTTCATAGCCTATCCCATGTCCACAATAAGCGGTTGGCAAGTGAAAACCTTTTTCTTCAATAATTTTTTGAACAGTAGAAGATAAGGTTCCGATTCGTACACCGGCTTTAATTTGTTCAATTGCCAAGAATAATGATTCTTTTGTAATCTTTACAAGTTCTATATCCTTTTCATTTTTTGGCTTACCACAAATAGTTGTAAATGCAGCATCTAAATGCATATCATTATATATTAGACCCGCATCTATTGAAATAATGTCACCATTTTCTATTTCTCTATCTTGTGGTATACCATGAATTAGTTGTTCATTTATAGATACACAAATATATTTTGGATATCCCATATAATTTTTAAAGTTACTATCACAATTATTTTCTTTCAAAAAGTTAGCAAATATTTTATCCAAATCTAAGCAATTAAAACCTGGTTTAATACTTTCTTTTAATAAGGTTAGCGCTCTTCCTAAGAGCTTTCCGCCAATCCTCATATCATCTATTTGTTTATTATTCTTAATTGTTATATTCATTAAATCTTTAATCCATCATAAACGGTTTTAATAAATTCCTCAATATTGTGATCGCCTATATTTACATTAAATATTCTTTCGTTATAGTAATCTAGTAAGGGCGATGTTTGTTCTTTATAGACCTGTAATCTAATTGCAATATTTTCAGGAAGATCATCTTTTCTTGTTAATAATTTTTCTCCATCAAAATCACACACACCTTCTTTTAAGGGCGCTTTTGTTTTCTTATTATAAATAGATTGACACTTGCTACAGACAAGCCTATTTTTCAATCTATTAACAACTATTTCTTCTTGAATATCAATGTAGATTACTTTATCTAATTTTGAATTATTTTCTATGAGAAAATCATCTAATGCTTGGGCTTGGAAAACTGTTCTAGGGAATCCGTCATAAATTAAATTATCAAAATAATTATTTTTCTTAATATAATCCTTGACCATATCTATTGTTATATGATCTGGGACATATTTACCACTTTCAAGATATTTCTTCGCATCTAAACCAAGTTTTGTTTTATTATCTATATTTTTTCTAAATAAATCGCCGGTTGACATATGAAGCATTTTCTTTTCTTTTTCTAAATGTTCTGAAAAAGTACCCTTACCACTTCCTGGTAAACCTAATAAAAGTAAATTCATTATTATCCCCCTTGTTATCAAATATGTGATTTTTTTGATGATTCAACAACTTTAACATTTTTATTCTTACGGTTAACGAACTCTTGTTCAATAAGTCTACTTTTAATTTGTTGAATAGTTTGAATTGAAACAGAAATAACAATAATCAATCCAGTCCCTCCAATAGCTAAGCTACTTGGAAGGTTTGTTAATTTCGAAATTACATATGGTAATACAGCAATAAATGCAAGAAAGAATGAACCCATTCAACTAAGCCTATTGATCGTTGCGCTTATAAATTTCTCTGTGTCCTTCCCAGGTTTTATACCCGGGATAAATGTACCAGATTTTTGAAAGTTATCTGCAATTTTTTCAGGATTTATTTGAACTTGAGAATAAAGAAATGTAAATAAAATAGTTAATACTGCATAGATTATAATACCATGTCATGAACTAAATGACAAATAATTATTACAAAATAGCACAAATCAATTTGTTTTTCCACTGGAAATTAATATTTGAGAAATTGTTACGGGTGTAGAGATAATTGCACTTGCAAAAATAACCGGAATAACACCTGCATTATTTAATTTTAATGGTAAGTATGGTGTGTGTTCTGAGGAATCAACAAGGCCAGCACCAGTTTGTTGGATTGGTATTTTTCTTTCAACCTCATTCATAACAACAATCATATAAATAAGGAATAAGAATGCACATAAATATATTATAAATTTCAGAATACCATCTAATAGCACAGATGACTCGTCATTTTTATCAATTCAAAATTTAAATGTAGATATTATACTATTTGGCATTTTAGTAACAATACCAGCGAAGATAATAACAGAAACACCATTTCCAATACCTTTTAATGTTATTTGATCTGATAATCATAATAAGAAGAAACTTCCAGCTATCATAACAAGCGGAACTAACATATAATAAAATCAAGATGGACCTATACCACTATCACTACTTGACCATTTCGGACTAATTAATCCTTGTGATGTTAATGTAAATATTGTAGCAATTGATTGCATAATGGCAAATGGTATAGACAAAATTTTTGTAAGTTTATCTAGTTTTCTTTTACCTCTTTCCCCAGATTTTGATCAGTTGCTAAGCACAGGGATAACATCTGTTGATAATAATTGCACTATAATTGAAGCGGTAATATATGGTGATACACCAAGAGCAACAATTGAAAAGTTACCCAAAGTTCCTCCACCAAGTGTCGAAAGTAATTGAAAGAACTCACTATTGGACACATTTTGTGTATATGAAGGGGACAATGTAATACTAGGGATTGTGACAAAACTTAAAACCCTTATCAAAAGAATTATCATAAGTGTAATAAAAATTCTTTTAAATAAATCTTTGTTTCTCTTAAAAAAACTAGCATTACCAAAATTAATCGGATTTACTGAATTTTTATTTTTTTTATTTTTTTTATTTTTAATTACCTTAGATTTTCTTGTCTTCAAACCAGTAACAGTTGTCTTATCCAACATTAAATCACCTCTATTTTTCCGCCCGCTTTTTTAATACTTTCTTCTGCATTTTTAGATATTTTGTTAACTCTGACATTAATAACTTTATCTATTTTACCATTTCCTAATATTTTAACTAAAGTTTTTTTTGATTTAATAACCTTTTTTTCAATTAATGAGTCGTGGTTGATATCGGTCAAACCAAGGTTATTAATTGTTGATAAGTTAAGAATAACATATTCTTTTTTATTAATATTTGTAAAACCAACCTTAGGTATTCTCCTAAATAAAGGAGTTTGTCCACCTTCAAAGCCTGGCCTTACTCCGCCCCCGGAACGAGAATTTTGACCCTTATGTCCTCTTGTAGAAGTTTTACCTTTACCAGACGCCATTCCACGGCCAACACGAGTAACATCCTTTTTACTACCGGGAGTGTATTTTAATTCATGTAATTTCATATTTTTCCTCCTTAAGTAGTTGCGATTTGTTCAGTTTCCGGTTTTTTAACGGATTTATTAAATCTTAAAGCTTCTATCTGTGCCCTAGTCATCATTTGAGATAATCCATCAAGAGTTGCTCTAATCATATTTATTGGCGTATTTGATCCTAGTGATTTTGCATATACATCACTTATACCCGCTAATTCCATAACAGCCCTTGCTGGTCCTCCGGCAATGACACCAGTTCCTTTTTTCGCTGGTTTGATCATAACTTTACCAGCTCCAAAATGCCCAATAACATCATGAGGTATTGTTGTACCATCAAATGGGACTCTTACTAGATTTTTTCTAGCATCCTTCATTGCTTTTTTAATAGCATCGGGAACTTCATTTGCTTTACCAGTTCCAAGTCCGACTCTTCCTTTTTTATCACCAATAACCACAATTGCTGCAAATCTAAATCTACGACCACCTTTTGTTACCTTCGTAACTCTATTAATCTTAACAACCTTTTCTTCGAAAGATTTATCTCTTTGCATTGGTTTTCTTCTAAAAGATCCTTTGTCATCAGAACGAGAATTAGGTCCTTTTCCAAATTTAGAATTTCTTCCTTTCTCGAAGGGTGGCTTATTAGAATCGTTTTGATTAATATTTGTTTTTTCTTGAACTATGTTGGTTACTACTTTTTCATTTTCCATCATTTTCCTCCTTTACTAGAATTTAATTCCCTTTTCTCTTAGTGTTTCTGCAAATGCTTTGATTTTACCATGATAAATATATCCACTTCGGTCAAAAACTATTTCAATTATTTTTTTAGATTTCATTTTTTCTAAAATATCATTTCCAACCGCCTTTGCGGCGTCAATATTTGATGGGTTCTTTAAGCCCATTTTTAATGAATGTGCCGCAGCAATTGTTTCCCCTTTATTGTCATCTATTAATTGAGCATAAAAGAATCTATTTGATTTATAAACACATAATCTTGGTTTAGAAGATGTTCCAACTATTTTTTTTCTAATTCTAAGGTGTCTTTTTTGACGCGCTTTATTTTTAGTATGTTTCATAGGTCTCCTTAATTAGCTGTTACTTACCAGCTTTTTTTCCTTCTTTTCTTATTATGTGCTCATCTTTATATTTTATTCCCTTACCTTTATATGGTTCAGGTTGTCTATATGCTCTAATATGTGCCGCTGCTTGTCCCACAACTTGTTTATCTATTCCAGATAATTTTATAATAGTTGGTTTTGGAATTTCAACAGATACACCCTTGGGAATATGATACTCAACAGGGTGGGAATAACCCAATGATAGATTAATCTTATCACCAGCTAAAGCCGCTCTATAACCAACACCATTGATTTCTAATTCCTTTTCAAACCCTACACTAACACCCAATAACATTCAAGAAATTATTGAATTTGTTGTTCCGTGTAGCTGTTTTGTTGTTTTTACATCGTTGCTACGCTCTGTTTTAATACCTAAAGGTGTTGTAGTTATTTTTATTAAAGGTGAAAAAGATTTCTTCAATTCACCCTTAGCACCTTTAATGGTTATATCATTTCCATCAATCTTAATTTCAACTCCTGCCGGAATTTGCAATACTCTATTTCCTATACGTGACATTTTATCTTCCTTTGCCTATCTATCAAACAAAAGCCAAGACTTCACCACCAACATTTTGTTGGCGAGCTTGTTTGTCTGTCATAATCCCTTGTGATGTTGAAACTATTGCTATTCCTAATCCATTTAATACATGAGGTATATTCTCAGCTTTTGAAAAAACTCGCAGACCAGGTTTTGAAATTCTTTTTAAACCATGAATCACTCTATTCTTTCCTAAATATTTCAGTTTTACTACTAGATCTTTTCTAAAGTCATCAGATTCAACAAAATCTTCAATAAATCCTTCTTTTTTTAAGATATCAGCTATATGTTTTTTTTCCTTGCTTCCCGGAATTAGCACATCCTTGTGATATCTTTGATTCGCATTTCTAATGCGAGTTAACATATCTGCAATAACGTCTGTTGTCATTTTATATATTCTCCTTAAATCTTAGTCTATCAGCTTGCTTTAGTAACACCGGGTAGTTGTCCTTTATATGCAAATTCTCTAAAACATATTCTGCACAATTTAAATCTCTTTAAAACTGAATGTGGTCTTCCACAATTTTCACATCTTGTATACTCTCTAACCTTAAATTTTTGTTTTTTATGTTGTTTAACAATTAATGATTTCTTAGCCATTAAATACCCCCTATTTCGTAAACGGCATACCAATTTTTTCCAACAATTTCATTGAATCCTCACTTGAATTTGTTGATGTAACTATTGTAATATCCATTCCTCTAATTTTTTTAACCTTATCATAATCAATTTCTGGAAAAATTATTTGTTCCTTAATTCCTAATGAATAATTGCCGAAATTATCGAAACTTTTTTTTGATACACCTCTAAAGTCACGAACTCTTGGCAAGGCAACCGATATAAGTTTCAATAAAAAGTCATACATTTTTTTTCCTCTTAATGTGACTTTGCACCCGATCGGCATTCCTTCTCTCAATTTAAATGCTGCCAATGATTTCTTAGCTCTTGTTATTAATGGTTTTTGCCCAGTTATCAGACTTAATTCATGGGCTGCTTCATCTAATTTTTTAGAGTCAGAAACAGCATCGCCAACCCCCATATTAATAACTATTTTGTCTATTTTTGGTACTTGCATAATAGATTTATATTTATTTTCTTTGAAAAGTTCATCTTTTATTTTTGTGTTATATAATTCTTGTAAAACGCACTTCATTTTTGAACCTCTCCTTATTTAAGAATAGCCTTAGATTTAACGGTAATTCTTTTCTTTTTTCCATCTATAAAGCTATATGCAATTCTTGTTGTTTGATCTTTATTTTTAGGATCTACTAATTGTACATTTGAAATATGTACTGCTTTTTCAATATCAATAATTCCACCCTCAGTTGACTGTTGGCTTGGTTTTTGGTGTTTTATTCCTTTAATACCTTCGACAAATACTCTGCTTCTATCTTTTGAAAATTTGATAATTGGCCCTTGTTCACCCTTGTGTTTTCCTGTGGTAATTTTCACAATATCACCTGTTACAAATTTAGTCTTATTCATAATCATACACTCCTATAAAACTTCTGGAGCAAGGGATGCGATTTTTTGAAAACCAGCATCTCTTACTTCTCTTGCTATCGGGCCAAAAATACGTGTTCCTCGAGGACTTTTATCTTCTTTTATAATAACAGCAGCGTTTTCTGAAAATTTGATATATGTACCGTCTTGTCTTCTTAATCCTCGAACAGTACGAACAATTACAGCTTTGATAACTTGACCTTTTTTAACAGCCCCTCCTGGGGTTGCGGCTTTAACAGTTGCAACAACAATATCTCCAACATTTGAAAATTTCTTAACACTTCCACCTAGATTTCTAATAATTAAAATTTCTTTAGCGCCTGAATTATCCGCAACTTTTAATCTTGACTCAGTTTGTAACATAATTAATTATCCATGCCTTTCTTAAATAATAGCTTTTTCAATAATTCTTACTAATCTAAAATTTTTATTTTTACTTAGTGGTCTAGTTTCCATAATTTCAACACGGTCGCCTTGATTAGCAAGTTGCTCTTCATCGTGAGCCTTGTACTTTTTAGAATACTTAACCCTTTTCTTATAAATGGGATGATTTTTGTATGTCTCAACTAATACTGTTATTGTTTTCTCCATTTTATCAGAGACTACTTTTCCAATAAAAGTCTTCCTACTTGTTCTTCCGTTTTCCATTACTTACTACCCCCGGGTTTTTTAATTTGAAATGTTCCTTGTTGTTTTTTAATTCTTGCTTCACGTTGTTCTTTTAATAATCTGTTTTGCTCATCAATCTGTTGTTTAGCAGCAGCAGCATTGGAACCAAAAGTATATGTTTTTGCATCTTTTGGTTTTTTACTTAATGTTAATTCAATCCCTTTGACTTTTCTAGATTCAGGGGTATCTCCTATTTTTACCTTTGGAAGTTTGATCTCAAAACTATCTTTTTGGTTTTTTAATTTTTTAAGTCTCATTTTCTCAGCATCAAGTCTTGCTTTTTTAATTGCTTCAGTCTCAGCTTCTTTTTGAGCTTTTTTTGCATCCGCTACTAATTGTGCTTTTCTAAGATTTGCTTTTTTCTCAGCCTCTTTTAATAATGCCTCATTTTTTAATTTATTAGCCTTCGCTTGTTTTTGAGCTTCTAAAATAATTTTTTTCTTTTCAAACTCAATTTCTTTTTTGGTTTTTTCGGCGTATTTTTTAATTTTTTCTTTAAGAATTAGGGCGTCTTTTTTAATTTTTTCTTGTTTTTTTTCATCAGCCTTAATTTTAGCCTCCATATGAGCTTTTGATTTTAAATTTTCAGAATGAGATTTTGCCATTAAGGCTTCGGCTTGTTTTTGAGCTTCTTCGGCTTGTTTTTTGGCTTCGGCTGCTTGTTTAGCTTTTAGGGCTTCGGCTTGTTTTTTTGCTTCTTGGGCTTGTTTTTTTGCTTCTTCGGCTTGTTTTTTAGCTTCTTCGGCTTGTTTTTTAACTTCTTCGGCTTGTTTTTTTGCTTCTTGAGCTTCGGCGGCTTGTTTAGCTTTTAGAGCTTCGGCTTGTTTTTTTGCTTCTTGAGCTTCTTTGGCTTGTTTTTTAGCTTCGGCATCTTGTTTAGCTTTTAGAGCTTCGGCTTGTTTTTGAGCTTCTTTAGCTTCTTCGGCTTGTTTAGCTTTTAGGGCTTCGGCTTGTTTTTTTGCTTCTTGGGCTTGTTTTTTTGCTTCTTCGGCTTGTTTAGCTTTTAGAGCTTCGGCTTGTTTTTGAGCTTCTTGAGCTTCAGCGGCTTGTTTAGCTTTTAGAGCTTTGGCTTGTTTTTTAGCTTCGGCATCTTGTTTAGCTTTTAGAGCTTCGGCTTGTTTTTGAGCTTCTTCAATTTTTTCAATTTCTATATCTCTTGCTTCTTGAGCTTTTAGAGCTTCGGATTGTTTTTGAGCTTCGGCGGCTTGTTTAGCTTTTAGAGCTTCGGCTTGTTTTTGAGCTTCAGCTGCTTGTTTTTGAGCATCCTCAGCTTGTTTAGTTTTTAGAGCTTCGGCTTGTTTTTGGGCTTCTTGAACTTCTTGAGCTTGTTTATCTTTTAGAACTTTTGTTTCTTGGACCTTTAGATCTTCAACGTGGAGTTCTTCAATAGGATTGGTACTGTATATTTCGTTATTATTGCTTGTCCAATCATTGCTTAATCCAGGTTTATTATCTACTTTATTATTTGAAATAATTATATCTGGACTAACATTATCTGCGCTTATTTTTAAATTTGTATTTTCAATATCATTTAATGAATCTACAGTGTCATTAATATTGGAAAAGTCAATGTTTCCCATATTTGGGTTGTTTTCCTCTTCTAACTTAGCAATTTGTTTTCTAACTTTTTCTCTAACTTTTTTACCTGCTTTATCTGCTTTGTCTACAATTTTTTTATAATCTGCTTTGATTGTTTTACCAACAATTTCTCCTTGTTGTTGTCTTTCAAAAAGAAGATACTTTAATCTAGCAACATCTTTTTTAATACTACTTATTTGGTGAGGCTTCTCTAAACTCCCCATAGCTGCCTGAACTCTTAGAGCGAAAAGTTGAGCTTTAAACTCTTCTGTTAATTTTTCCAATTCACTTGTTGGTTTAGTTCGTCATTCAGTTAATGTATCAAGTCTTTTAGACATTTTCCTCACCTCTTTTAATAATCTTGCATCTGACTGGCAATTTATGCATTGCAAGTCTTAAAGCCTCACGAGCTATTTGTTCATTTACTTGAGCAACTTCAAACATAAACTGTCCAGTTTTAACTACAGCAACTCAGTCCTCTGGTGAACCCTTTCCAGAACCCATACGTACCTCTAATGGTTTTTTAGTTTTGGCCATATGGGGGAATATTCTAATTCAAACTTTTCCAAAACGTTTCATATAACGAGTCATCGCAATACGGGCAGCCTCAATTTGACGAGATGTTATTCATGCTCCATCAAGAGACATCAAACCATATTCACCAAATTCAATTGTCTTTCCACCTTTTGCTTTTCCTTCATAACTTACTCTATGAGGACGACGGTATTTAACCTTTTTTGGCATTAACATAGTTACTTACCTCCTTTTTGGTGTTCTCTCTTAGGATTGTTAGAATCAGATTGTAAAGATAAATCAGATTTATTTTTGCCTATTATCTCACCTTTATTGATTCAAACCTTAACACCAATTTGTCCATAGGTTGTTCTTGCTTCATAAAGTGCATAATCAATATCTGCTCTTAAAGTTGAGAGAGGTACAGAACCTTCAAGATAACCTTCAGTTCTAGCCATATCAACACCACCAAGCCTTCCAGAAACAGAGGTTTTAATTCCTTTAGCTCCGGCTTCCATAGCTTTTCTAATTGCTATTTTTTGAACAGTTCTAAATGAGGCACGATTTGTGATTTGTTCTCCTATTCATTGTGCAACTAGTTGGGCATTAATGTCAGGTTTTTTAATTTCCTGGACATTAATTTTAACATTCGCTTTTCTATCTTTTAATATTTTTTTAATTATTAAAACAATTCCATTAATTTCTTTTCCTTCTTGCCCAAGAACAAGTGCGGGTCTAGAAGTATGAATGGTTACTTTTAATTCTTTTGTATCTCGCTCAATTGTTATTTTAGAAACACCAGAATTTTTATATTTTTTTAAAAGATCTTTTCTAATCCTAATATCTTCATGCAACCATTTAATGTATGTATTTTTTTCTGCATATCAGTTCTCATCTCAAGATCTAATTATTCCAATACGCATTACATTTGGTGATACCTTTTGTCCCATTTTTTTACTTCCCTCCCTTATCTTGCGTCACTAACAGTTATAGTAATGTGACTTGTTCTTTTTAAAATTTCAAATGCACGGCCATGTCCTCTTGGTCTAATCCTTTTTAGAGTTGGGCCCTCATTTACATAAATTGTTTTAATAAATAGTTGGTCAGCTGATGCTCCTTCGTTATTTACCGCATTTGCCACAGCTGAGTTTAATAATTTTAATATTATTTCTGAAGATTTTTTTTCTTGATTGATTAGGATTGATATTGCATCACTAATGCCCTTATCCCTAATACTATCAGCGACAAGGCGAACTTTTCGTGGTGCAATTCTAATCATTGATAATTTTGCTTTTGCTTCCATAATAAACTCCTTAAACTAATGATTATTTTTTCTTTTTTTTGTCATCGCCGTGTCCACCAAATTTTCTTGTTGGTGAAAATTCTCCCAACTTATGCCCAACCATATCTTCCGTTACATAAACTGGTAAAAAATCCTTACCATTATAAACACTAAATGTATACCCTATAAAAGAAGGGTGAATTTCAGAACGTCTTGACCATGTTTTAATTGGTACTTTTTTTTCAGTCATATTCTCAACCTTTTTGATTAGATTAGAATCAACGTAAGGTAATTTTTTTTGTGATCTTCCCATGTCTACTCCTTCTTTTTTTATTTATCAGCGTTTCGTCTTCTAATTATCATTTTATTTGACGCTTTTTTCTTATCTCTAGTTTTTACACCTAGTGTTTTTTTACCTCATGGAGATACAGGTGCTTTACGACCAATTGGAGTTCTACCTTCTCCACCTCCGTGTGGGTGGTCGTTTGGATTCATAACAGACCCTCTAACTGTTGGTCTTATTCCTTTTCATCTGTTTCTACCGGCCTTACCTCAATTAACTAAGTTAAATTCCTCATTACCAACTTCACCTATAGTTGCATAACAATCTGAAAGAATTTTTCTTACTTCTCCAGAACCTAACTTTACAGTTGTATATTTATTGTCTTCTTTTCCCAATATTTGAACACTTGAACCTGCACTTCTTGCTATTTGCCCACCCTTTTTAGGTTTTAATTCTAAATTATGAACCAAAGTACCCTCAGGTATGTTTTTAAGTGGTGCTGCATTTCCGATCTTTATGTCAGCATTATCAGAAGAGATAATTTCTTGTCCGACAACCATTCCTTTTGCATAAAGAACATAGCGTTTTTCTCCATCAATATAGTTTACTAAACAAATAAATGTATTACGGTTTGGATCATATTCAATTGTTGCTATTTTTCCCGGAATATCATATTTATTTCTTTTAAAATCAATTATACGATATTTTCGCTTATGACCTCCACCTTTATGGCGTGTAGTTATTCTACCCTGATTATTTCTACCAGCGTGGTTAGGTTTTTTGGCTAACAATGAACTTTCTGGTTTAGAAGTGGTAAGAATGGAATAATCAAGTGTTGTCATATTTCTTCGCCCATTTGTTGTTGGCTTATATTTTTTAATTGGCATAATAATCCTCCTCAATGCCCATTTACAGTCTTACAATAATTCGAGCAGACAACTCTTTTCTATAAGTCTGAAAGTAATTCTAATTTTTGACCATCAACTAAGGTGATGATAGCTTTTTTATATGCTGGTAATTTACCTGCATATTTTCCTAATTTTTTATCTTTTTTAATGTAGTTTAAGGTTCTAACACTTTTTACTTTAACCTCAAAAATCTCTTCGAACGATTTTTTAATTTGTGATTTATTTGCCTTTATAGCTACTCTGAAGGTGTATGAACCGTTTGAAAAACCCTTATAAGTTTTCTCGGATAATACTGGTTTTTTAATAACATCTGTAATATGCATTATACATACACCTCCTCAATTGCCTTAATAGCATCCTCAGTTATTAACAATTTTGATGCATTCAGTAGGTCATAAACATTCAATTTTGCTACATTTAATGTCTTAATATTTTGTAAGTTCCCAGCTGATTTATTTACAAGGTCATCTTTATCCCTTGTAAGAATTAACACTTTTTGTGTATCTAAATTAACATTTTTTACAATGGATATCATTTCTTTAGTTGACGGTTTATTAAATATAAATTTATCTAAAACAACTATATCAGTTGCCTTTACACTTAATGCTGATTTCATTGCCAACTGGCGCACTTTTCTATTGACGCTTTTTTTATAATTTATATTTGGGTTTGGCCCAAAGGCAACTCCTCCACCTTTTCATTGAGGGGCTCTAATAGACCCTTGTCTAGCTCTACCTGTGCCTTTTTGTCTTCAAGGTTTTCTCCCTCCACCTCTAACTTCAGCTCTTGTTTTAACTTTTTTTGTTCCTTGTCTTAGAGCAGCTCTTTGAGAAATAACTGTGTCATATAGAGCTTGTTGATGGGGTTCAATATTTCAGACTGAGTCATTAAGATTTATTTCTTTAACTAAGTCTCCAGTTACACTTAACACTTTAACTTTCATTTTGAACCTCCTTACTCGTTATTTGTATCATTAGGTGATACTTCTTCTGTCTGGTCAGTACTTCCTGGTGTAGAATTGTCTTCTTTAATAACTGGCTCAACTTCTTTTTTTGATTCAACAACTTCTTGTGCTGCAGTATTTGTCACATTAACATTTTCTTCACTAACAACTTTATTATTATTTCTAATTAGGATTTCTAAACCATCTTTTTCTTTTAATCCTTTAATATTTTCTTTTATGATGACGAATCCTTTATTTGGGCCGGGACATGAACCTTTTATCAAAATTATATTTTCATTTGTTAAAACAGATACAACCTCAAGATTTTGAATAGTAACTTGTTCGTTTCCCATTCGACCAGGCATTTTTTTTGATTTTAGGATTCTATTGATAATTGGCCCCATTGAACCGATACCCCTGTGATAACCAGAACCATGGCCCATTGGTCCACGACTATAGTTATGTCTTTTAATAACTCCGGCTGTTCCTTTTCCTTTTGATATTCCTGTAACATCAACAAATTCACCAGACTTGAATACGTCGCTAACTTTAATATCGTTACCCATTTCGTATCCACTCATATCTCTTATTTCTTTTATGAAGCGCTTAGGTGTTGAATTTGCTTTTTTAAAATTCCCGATCTCTGGTTTATTTGCAAGATTTTCTCTTTTTTCTCCAGTACCTAATTTAAGTGCTGAGTAACCATCTTTATCAACAGATTTAACTTGTAGTACTTTATTGGGTTGTACTTCAATTACTGTTACGGGAATCATTTTTCCGTTTTCTGAAAAAATTTGAGTCATCTCAATTTTTCGTCCTAAGATTCCTTTCATGCGATATTTCCTCCTATTTAGTGTTTATGTATATTGTTATGTTTTTTTGTATATCTTATTTACGCAATTTTAATTGAAATACTAACACCTTTTGGTAAATTAAGTCTTTGCAATGCATCAATTGATTGTGGTGATGTATTTTTTAAATCTATAATTCTTTGATGTGTTCGAATTTCAAATTGTTCACGGCTATCTTTATATTTATGAACTGGTCTTAAAATTGTAATAATATTTTTATGAGTTGGTAGCGGGATGGGACCAATTACTTCAGTTCCTGTAGATTCTGCTGCTGATATAATTTTTTTTGCAGAATTGTCGACCGCAATATGATCAAATCCTTTTATTTTAATTCTAATGTTTTGTTGACCCATAAAACCTCCTTTTTTAAATACAACTTGTTTTAGTGTATTGTTAATGAACATACAAAATATACACGTGCTAATATTATTACATATTTATTAGTGAATTTCAACAAAAAAAAGGTTTATTTTCAAATTTTTTATTTTTTTAACATAAATTAGAGTGAACCCCAATTGGGACACTTTTTTAAAAAGTCTAGTGAAGTTATAAAAAAATCACTCAACTGTGCTTGTTTAAATAATACCACGTTAAATCAAAAAAGGGTTAAATTTTTATAAATTTAGCCATAAAAAACAATTTTTTTGTTGAAAAAATGCTATATAGCATTTAATACATTTTTTAAGTGGAATTTAGAGTTTTTTTCAGCATTGTATCAACGACATCATTTAATGATGTCGATTATATATTGATCTAAAGATTTATAATCATTATTATGTACTGTTCCTTTTTTCAATAATGCATGGAAACTTTCAATTACAACATTATCTGCACAACTCATATAGCGGCCTTGTGATATAATTAAATTGTATTTTTTACATAAATTTTGATATTTTTGTGATGAATATATTACACAATGATCTGAGTGGACTACAATTTTACTTTGATCATTTTTTATTTGCCTAATTTTATTAGCAGCTGCATTTATGTTTGAAATTATTAATTGCATGTTATTTTTTCTACTAATTCTAAAATCAATAATTTCCTTTGTTGCTGCGTCGATAACAGTTGACATATATGCTCTTTTTCTATTTAGAATTAAATATGTAACATCAGTATATACAGTAGTTAATGGTTCCTTAATTTCAGAATATTTTCGATTAACTAGGTCGGGAAATTGATTATAATTTATTTTTTTTCGTTTAGCCTTTTTAATCATTTTGATAACATAATTCGCTATTATTCCAAATTTATGCATTAGCCGTAATACTTTTTTATGATTTCAGATTATGCCTATTTTTGCTATTATTTTTGTTGCTATACGTCTGTACCCATATTGCTTTCTTGATTCATCAAAAACCTCTTTGATTATCTTAATATCCTTTTCATCTTGAATTTGTCTTTTTCAACCCCTTTTTAAGAATTTAAAATATGCACTCTTAGTAATATCAAGTGCATTTAATAAATTTTTAAGCTTGTAATTTTTAGAATTTTGAATAATAAACTTGTATTTTTCAATCTTGCTATCTTTTTTTACAAGCGAAAAATTCTTATAAATTTGTAGTGATTGTATAGAGTCAAATTCTGTGTTTTTATAATTTCCACGAGAATTGTTTAATTTTCCTTTTTTAAACGAAGCAATTCAAGATTTAATTGTTGATCTATTAATGTTATATTCTTCGCTTATTTGTAATATGCTTTTTCCATTAAAAAATCACTTTACTATTTTTCTTCTAAAAATTGGGTCATATGTTTTAAATTTTTGTCCTAAATTTGCCATAAAATTCTCCAAATAAAAAAGGTTTCAATAAGTGAAACCTTTTAACATTTATATTATACCATAAATTATAACCAATTTGTTAGTGTTGCAGGAATGTAGTTAAATTGGTTTGATTTTTGGTCATTATCGGTACCATTAATTCAGTTACTATTACCTATAAAAATATATGTATTGTATTTTTCGTTAAAATCCTTGAGGGTTGCACCACGTTTTAAAATGTCGCCATCTGCTATATAATCTTCTCAATTTGCTCCACCACTTGTTTTGGCAGACCCGCTACCATATAAAACTCATTCATGGTTATTCTTATTATGTGATTCAACATCATCATTTTTATGGAAGAATGTAATCCAAACCTCTAATTTTTCAAACAAATAAATAGTTTGATTATCAATACCATTAATTTGAGGAAATACATTCATACTATAAAAATTTCTTACCTTGCAATTTTTATCGTCACTTATAGTATTTGTAACCAATCACTGTGAATTAATCTCAAATTTAAGAGTTTTTGAAATTTTGTATAATTTATCTCAATCATCATTTGTTAATTCTGTTTTAATTTTAGGAACATCAGTGTTGCCAAAACTACAAGAAATTGGTTTTGTTATCACTGAAAACAAACTTATCCCTAAAATAAAACTTAGCATTTTCTTCATATATCAAACACCTCAATTTTATTATATCAAATCTATAAATAAATTTTTAAAAAAGCTATGTCCTGCTTGTTAATATTGAATAGTGAAATATTGTCTAATTCAAGCTCTTTTTGATTATTAGCTATATCATTGTATAATAATTTAAAATATCACAAACCAGAACCCCAAATACCACTTATCTCAAATAAAATAGGATTAATGATATTGTTAATATCAAAAATATAATTATTATTATCTTTGATTATACTATTTGTAATATTTCTTGTTAAAATTGGGTATTTTGTTCTACAGTATTTATCAGTTAGATCTATTTGAGATAGAAGCATATATTTAATAATATTAGAATCTGATAATTTTAAATCCTTGGGTTGTGTGCTAGCTAGTTTAGTTTCTTCTATACTTTTATTAATATTCTCTCAATAAAATATTTGTGATTTATTATTAAACACATATTGTGAAGTGACAATGTTGTTTATAGGTTCTAAAATATATTTATCTGTTTTGTTTGGAAAATTAAAGTATTTTGATCTTAATATAACTTTTATATCATTTACATCGCTAGAAGAATAATCCGAATTATAACCATCTCTTGTAAGAATAAATGTTCATATTCCAGAACCATTGTCAACATTTCCTATATCACCATTTCAAATAGGAGCTGTAGACATTTCAAAATAGTATGGTAACAATATTGTGTAATCATCATTTCCGCCATTTGCAATTGAATATGTACCATTAACATATTTGCTTAACATAACCTTAATTTTCTTATAATTTTTATATTGCTCAGATTCAATTATATTACTATATTTTTTTTCAAATGCAGCTTCTAAACCATCAACATAATCTGAAATATTTTTACCTTCAAATTGTTGCTTATAAAGTGCCATTTTATTTAACCCCTTAGATGAGTCGCCGTTAATATATCCCGCTCCTTTAAAATTGTTATTATAATTATATGTTGCTGTTAGTACTTCTTGTAACAAATGGTAAATTGCTGAATATTTATGAACTACTTCATATTCTATTCTTGCATCTGTTAATGACGTTGGAGTCTTTTTCAATTTAATAACTTGTAATCCATCAGGTGATGTAGATGAATCATATACGTAGCTAACACCCGGTTTAATCAATCCATCTTCTTCATAATCTTCGCTACTTTGTTGAAAAACATAATAAACAGGGTTGTAACCAACTGCTTTTCAACTCCCAACTTCCTTAGTTCCTTTTTCCTTATACCTTACTTGTATTGGATCAACATTAACTGAATCGTGGTCCACTATGTCATCTGCACCCAATAATGTTGATAATGAATTTTCCTCAATAAAATCCTTACAAGTTTCAAAATCTAAAATAAAGTCATTGAATAATCACAAATTTAAAAAATTTACCTCTCCACTTTCCAAAACTTGTATTGGATTCAACCAAAGCGGATAAAGCTTGTTTTTTGATGTTATGTCTGCAAATGTTTTGTTACCATCACTATCAAGCCCCAATATTTTAAATGAGTTTAATAAAAATGTGCCGGGTTTTTTAATTTCAATTCCAGTTACTGTTATGTCTTCTAATTGCTTTCCAATTCTAATAACTATTTGGTTACCATCTTTTGTTGTTCATGCGTTGATATCTACTAGATTCAATTCTTTCTCTTTAGATATAGAATCCGTTAAAAAACCTTTGTCTGTAATCGATTCAATAATTTTACCATATTTATAAATTTGATCATCAGTTATCAATTCAACTTCAGAAACTAAATAAAGCTTATCAAATGACAAATTTGAAAATAATTTATCTTTTGATGTTATTGTTGTTGAATAAGACTCATAAACTGCTATTTCTCCATCAATATTTGACATTGCTTGCTTGGTGGTATACGCCATTTTTTTTGCTTGCGAAGCATTGACCACAAATTCGATTTTATCATCTGGATCTACAAAACAAATTTTTAGTGCATTTGGTGAATATTTAACCAGTTCTGAGTTGTCATTTTTAATAACATTCTTTAATGGATACAAGTAAAATATAGCGTTTTGTGATGCTGTTAAATAATCTTCATCATTATTAATAGATTCATCTGCTGCCAATTTATCAAATTCATCCATGCCAATTTTATTTCAATTTTCCATTATATTCCTGCAAATTCTATTTTTTTGTTTTTAGAGTAATTGATCATGTTGAGAGCTTGCGCCACTCAATAAGCCTCAAGAGAAGCCCATCCATTTTTAATAACGATCTCCTCCAATTCTTTAAAAATTTTTTCTTTATTTTCTAACAAATGATTAAATCTATATTTTTTTAATTTTGAAATTACTTTATATCTTTTGTTTTTGTGAATTTGGTCCATAAATTTCCTCCATACTGGTGTTCGATATTGTTTTTAGTTGATAATCTAGTTCTGAATACGCTGCATTTGCTTTATACTCAATTTCTATATTTTTAATATGTAAATTGTCAATTTGTTCATCAATTATGTCATTTTTAGTGTTGATATTGTCAATTTCCTCATTAATTTTACTAATTACTGACTCAATTTTTTCCAATTGTTGCTCTAATTTGTGATTTTTGAAGATGATATTGGTTGTATTTTCATTTGATTTTTGGTTGCTATAGTTAACTCTTTCAATTAAAATATGACATTTTTCTTGTTCTAATTGCTGAAGCTTTCTAATTTTATCTGCCTTTATAGATTTCTTTTTGGGGTTAAAATATTCCTCTCTTAAGTGAATTTTATGATTATTCATATTCTCTAAAAACATAAAAACTCCATTCTTATTTAATTTTTTTATAGAAATGAACATATAAACCAGCTGGATAGTTTTTTTCATTTCATCTATCATTATCTGATGAATAGTCACCAAAAATTCAGTTTGTTTGTTTAATTCCGCTTAAACTTTCTTGTATAGCAGTTCCATGGGCTAAATGTGCGTTTGATTGGCCGGAACTAAGTCCGCCTAAATTAGAGGAACCATCTTGTATCTCATCTGAGTATACAACTTGACCACCTTGACTTGAATAGGAAAAAAAATTTATATGGCTATGACTTACATCGGTTATTGTGTGGAGGTGATTGGCAACTCGTCCATTTGATTCGCCCACATGGCCAGGTGAAGAAATCAATGTCCATCCATACCCATCATTAAAACTTGTATTAACAATTTCTCAATATTCAGGGTCTGGAGTTATAGATGTATCAAATGGCAATATAACACCAATAGGTAAAATAACATCGATATAATTTTGTAATGTTAAATTGTTCATTGTGTCAATTTTAGTATTTTTAATCAAATTTACAAATGATGCATTTAATAAATCATCAATTTTTTTGCTAACATTTTTTATAACATAATTAGTTAATGCGTCATTTAATGCAATTGCATTTATAAAATCGCTATCTTTTGCTAATATTGCTCCAGCTTGTTCGCTCAGCAACTTTTTAAATTCTTTATCAGACAAAATATTTTTCTTCAATAATTCTTGTAGATCTTTATTTAGTGCAACATTTTTAATGAATTGACTGTCTTTTTCTAATAATTTATCTATAGCATTTTCTAACGATGTTTGAAATTGCTTGTCATTGTCAAGCAATTCTTGTAATTTTATTTCCAACTTAGCATTTCAATTTGAATTATTTAGTGCATTATTTTGTAGATTTTCATTTAAAATTTTATTTACTGATAGTCTTTCCTCTAAAGGAGTTTCAGCTATATCAACAAAATCTTTTATAAAATTGCTGTCTCTTTTAAGGGAATCAAATTTTTCAAGAATTTCAATATCTATTTCTTCATATATCAAATCCAATTCTGAATGAACCTCATTTTCAAATTCTTTTAATTGGGATAATAGCACAACATCATCATAATTTAAAGTATTTAAATATTGATTTACTTGTATTGGATCATTATATAAATTCATAGCAGGTCTTATATTTGTTAATTCTAGAGATTTTAGTGCTGTTGGGCTAAAAATATCTTTGTAGTCACGATTATCATATTTATAGCTACTATTATAACTGTATCCGTCCGTATCACTATAATTAGTAACAACATTAGATTGAACCGGTAATTTCCCATATAGAATCGATGTAAATGTATAAAACAAGCAATTTTTTATCATCCGCTTTAGTTTACTGTTTAAATTTGAAAAATTTACATGATCAAAGAAATTAATAAAGTACAAATTTATGCAGTATTGAATGTCAATTGTTATTGTTGATCACATTTCGTCCAATGTTGAAAATTCATTCCTTCACTTTGACGGCAAACCTATTAATTTTTGAATTCCGTATCGATTCTCATTTAAATAGTCATCTAATTTAAATCAAGGAGACTCATATTCTTTATTTATCATCTTTATTAACCTCTTTTTTTGTTGCTTGCAATGTTGTATTATCCAACGATTTTATGATGAAGCTTACAAATTTGGAATATGGTATTTCAAAAATAATATCATTAATATTTTTAGATATGCCACTCATTTTTTCCAAAATAAAACAAACATTTTTGAATACATTTTCAAAATACATTTTATTAATAGCTAGCATGTCATATGCAGTTTTGTTGATCAAACCAATTTCTAAAATACTTTTTTGTGCAGAATCATTATCGTCATCAATCATTGCTTTTAAAGATTTTTTAAGCAACAATTCAACATTTTGATTAAATGTATATATATCATTTAAATTTGTAGTTGATGGTGTATAAATCGACTTACTAGCACCACCCTCAAAATTACTACTATCAATATTAATTGTTGGTTGTTGATATTCTGCAATATCAACGTCATTTGATATTTCCCCGGATTCACTTATGTTTTCTTTTGCCTTTTTTTGTTGTGCATTCAGTAATTGATCTGGTAAAACATTAAATGACATATCAACCAATTTTGCAATATCACTAAAATTATTTAATCCCATTTGCTGAGGGGATGAATTGATTATCACAACTGGAATGTATCCTGCCTTTTTTGGATTGAATGATGTTAAATAATTTTTTGCATAATTATTATCAAAATCACATAAGATATTTTTATTTACTTTTGAACCATTTAAATTTAAAATCGTTGATTGCGGAACACCCTCAGCAATATTGTATTCAATAACAACCTTATATGTTGTTTTGCTTAATTCAATAGTATCGATTTCAACACAAATTTGGGTTAATTTATTTTGCTTCTTAAGTAACGTATAATTAATTATTTTTACAACTTCAATATAATAACTATCCCCAAATTCGGAAATATGGATGGCATAATAATTATTTTGAAAGCCGTAAAAGAGCGCATTGTAGATAATGTCATACCAGTTACTGTTGTTATTTTTTCAATTATTAAACACATCACTATTACACATTATATTATTAATATCAAACGAGTTTATACGTTCAACACAAATTTGATTAATTATGTCTTGTGCACGTTTATTCTCTGGAAATCCATATCTGTTATTGATCATCATCCTATTTTTATCCATATACACCTCAAATTATGACGCTATCGTGTCACCCTTGTTTTTTAGGAAAATTTGATTCTCTTAAAAAAGATTGAGCAACTTTCTGTTGTTTAAGGGAACCTTTGACAAAAAAATAAATTTTTTTGCCGCTCCCCATACAACAAAAGGGCGGCAATGTTTTTTCAAGGAATAAAATTCCCATAAAACACTTGGTGACACGATGCGTGTTTGCACAAATTATAACAAGAAATTTTCTAATAATCAATAGCATTTTGATTTCAGGTTATTTTTCTAATTTTGTTGTGTTTACTATTTTATGAAGATTTGTTCATGAATATTCAAGCGCTGTTGTAGCGTCATTTGCACATCTTTTATCTCTTATTAATGAACCCTTAGAATTAATACAATTATTTAGTTCCTTATATAATAAAAGGCATTTTCTAATATTCATTGTGCATCTCCCGCTAGACAACAATCCCTTAAAATATGCTTGTCTTGCAGTAATATCTCATTTGTTAAGTACCGATTTGTGTTTTGCTCCTGGAAAAAATACTAAATTTAAACCATACTTATCAGATAATAATTTTTGTATCTGGCGGGCAGTAACCTTATCTTGTAAGTCATATCAAACAAAAGGTTTTTTATTTATGTAATTTTTATATTCATCATAAATATTAGATATAAATTTTGCAGCAGATTCAATTTTTTTGTCTTCTGAATCGACATAGTTAGATTTAGAAATTGCCCACCAATCAGCCAAAAAATATATTTTCTCTCATTTTAAACCATTTCAATTTGATACTCCAGATACAGTGATTGCTGATTTTTTTGATTTAATTTTAGAAAAACCTCAATCAATTCCAATTGTTAAAATCGAAATTTCATTAGGTTCAGTTTGCCGTAAAATTACCGATTTTAAATCTGTTCTATAGGTAAATTTTGACAAATCACTAGATTCTAAAATTTGTCCTAAGGCGATAGTTCTATAATATGTATAATCTGTTGATTTCAATTTGCGCAAGTATCGTTCTGTAGCAGGATTCATGAATGCGTTATCCTTAGCTAATCATGCAGATGCACGTACTAAAAATATTGACTCTTCATCTAAATTTGCTGTATATGTAAGAATATTTTGATTTAGTAAATTTTGTTCTAAAACATAACTTGTTGGTCAGATATCTTCAAAGTAACGTTCATGAAAGAAATTGTTTTCTTCTCAAGGATTCAATGTAAATGTTAAATTCACACCATTTTTATAAAAATATGACTTTTCAACTTGTATAGAAATCTGATTTTCTTTTCCATCAGAAAAAATTGAAATTGAAGCATAAGAAGATGATGAATCATTTTCTAATATATAATTGCCACCTTCATCAGCTTTAGGTATGTACGTACAAAATTCTAAAATTGGCTCATCATTAATAGTATATTCTCCACGTATGGCAGAGCCAAGAAGCATTTGAATATTTGAATAAATTTCCTCGTCGCTTTCCTCAATAATATCTTTTGCTGGTGATGACATTTCATCTGCCCAAATATCCCCGATGCCGCCGACTTCAAATTCTTTACCTAGTTGACTATCTGAGTATTTACCTATAGAATCAAATAAAATAACTCTTTTATTTGGGTGAACTATTTTATTTTCTATCTTATTTTCTCCATAAATTCATTTAAAGGCATGAATTGATGTTTGTGTTAAATCAATATCATAATTTTTAAGTAGCATATTAGTTACCTTTTTCATTGTAACAATTGTCGTTGATAGATGTGTTGATTTATCCTTTCTCAAGATGATTCCGTTCCAATCTGTAAAATTACATAGTTTAAATAAAAAAATTAAGCATTGTGAATATGTTTTAAATGTTCACCTTGCTGTTTCTGCAGCTCTTGTTGTAGCCTTTGTGCATAGTCACGATCTATATTGTCATGCTAGAGAATCAATCAAAATTGGTCATGTAAATCCATAGTTATCATTTGTTATGTTAAATTTTGTGCAAGTTTCTTTTGAAACTTTAAATTTTTTTGCTTTTGCAATTTCGCTTTCAGTCAATTTTTCATTTATATTTTTCATTATGCCTCCCATTTAAAAAAGAGCAATAATGCTCTTTTTAATATATTGATAATTTTGCTTTTATTCTGATGGTGTAACAATATCGTTGATTGATCCAACTTTATTTAAATGCTTGGCTTTTTTTGCAAACGAGTCTAATGTGTTGTTTGCTTTATTATGTTCAAAGATAGCATTTTTTAATTTTTCTTTTGTTTGCTTTTTATATTCTTTTGCGGATTTGTGATCTTGAATATCAATATTTATTATTCTATGTCCTAGCATGTATTTTGCTTGTAAACCTTTTTCTAGTTCAAAATTATCTATTTTTTTTGAAATTTCATAAGAAATAAATAAAAATGATAATGTTATTATAATAGTAAATATAATGTTTGTAATCATTATATTTGTGATTGACATGTTTTTTATTGCATCAATTTTATTAAAGAAAAATGAAAATAATATTGACGTTCCTAATGCTAGTAGAATTGGTAATAATTTAAATAAAATTGTGTTTCTAAATTTTTTGTTCTTGTTCATGGTTTTTCTCTCCTCTTTTTATTTTAAAAATTTTATTTTCTGTTAATGGCAAATATGCACAAGTAATCAATATTATTATTGGGATTATTTTGATTACTGCATGTGTTATAAATTTAAATTTTTTAGATGGTACAAATTTAGGTAGATTGTGTATTGATGTTCCTGCCACAGCTGGTACAAAGAATAATGTTCCCTTCTCCACTCATGATGGATTTGATCTATGCAATCCTATGCTTAAGAAAGGCATATTATTTTGTAAAAAGGGAATATGATAGTAAAAACCTCATAATGTTGTGATAATAGCAATTAATAATCAATTAATGAAATTAATATTAGATAATTGATTTTTTCTAATTTTGTAAATTTTTTGATCATCAATATCTAATTTTGATAATTTGTAATCTTCATATTCATTGTTATATCTTCGCCTTTGTTTTGTTCAGGGAATATATACTGTTCATCCATAATCCTTTATGTTTGGTCTTTCCATTAAAGCTCCTTTTTACCTAATTTTTCTAAAATTCTTATTTCCATATTTTCTACGAATTTTCTTAACCTTGTGATTTGTTACAACTCTTAAAATTTGAGAATTTGACTTTTTAGAAATTATTGATCTAGTAATTTTTTTTGCTAGTGGACTCAAGAAAAGAATAGATAGTATTTCAACCTCTAATTTTCTTTTCGATTTTGAAATTACATCTTCTTGTATTGTTGGTGCAACACCTTCTTCCTTAAATTCATGTAGTTGTTTTGTATATTTTTTGTATAATCTATAAGTTTTGATTCCATCCCTTATAAAGGAAACTATGATTGGTGGCATAAATTTTGCAATTGATGATAGTCCAAAAAAATTTAAATTATACCCCATTTCTAATTTAGCTTTGTAATATTCTCCTGCATTATGCTTTAAACAATTTGCAACTCACTCATTAAACTCAAACTTGTCTCAATAAAATGTGCGTGGCTGATATTTAGAATTTTGAAAATAGATCATTACAATGTAAGATTCATCAATCATTGCTTTTACTTTATAACCAAGGATTCAAGTTGAATCTACAGGAATTAGCAATTTTGAAGCATCCTTTTCAATATCTCCAGCAATTTCAAGCTTATTAATTAATTTGATTTTAGAAAAAATATTTTTAGATATTTTATAGAATTTGGTTTTTTCTACTTTTTCAATAATTTTTTCAACACCTTTTTCAACTTGATGCATGATGACTTCAATAACTGTTTTAGCAGCTTCAACAAAAATTTCAACAGGATTAACTTTTTTTATGATTTTATTCATTTTCTTCCAATATTTATTTAATTTGGTTAAAAATGAATTTTCTATAATTTTTGCCTGTCGAATAGAATAAAGCGACCATATCAATTTTGCAGATTTATTTCCATTAGTTAATTTGCTTGTGTTTGCTATTTTATCAAAAAAATCATCACTTCTTAAGTCAGATATATTAAATTTGCTATCATCTAAAATTTTATAAGCTTCATCATAAAATTGCTTTTCTACTTTTGAAAATAGATTTGGTGACACATTCCTTAAGAGATCATTAATTTTTAAAAATTTCTTTATATCAGCATCAACAATATCTCTACCCAATCTTATATTTTTATACATTTGTGATAAAGCATTTTTTTTAGTTAAAGTTGAAATTAATGCCAAGGATTGTGGTTTTGTTACACCATCAAAAAAATCATAAATATTTTTTCCAATTTTGATTTTATTGCCTTCTAGGGTATTTCCTAGTTTACTTAAATTTTTAAATTCCTCTGAAGAAATATCTAAATCCTTAAAAAGACCTGTTTTGTTAGCATTTTTTAAAATTTGAGACAATTTTAACCCTTTTGCAGAGGCAGAAAGGGCTGCTAAGAATGGTAATGAGTTTAAGAGGGTTGTATATTTTGACGTTGAATTTGTTAAAGCATCATAACCTTGATTAATTCCAAATTCTGTTGATGCTGCAAATGTTGTTGAAATTGTCGATACAGTAAATTCAGAAAATCCAATTTCAGCAAGACTAGCAGCAGCTCATTCTTGTCCAAGTCCAGCGGCAATTGATGCAACAACTGCAACACCGACAAATTTTAAGATTGATAGTAACGTTGAAGAGTTATCATTGCTTGATTGTTCAGCAGTGATATTTGATAGCTTTAAATTGTTGGTTTTAACAGCGTTTTGTGAAGCCACACTAGTTCCAATTGACATTAATTTTTAAGCTTTTTTAGTATCTTTTGCTTCGGCTTCTTGTTTTGCTTTTGCTTCGGCTTCTTGTTTTGCTTTTGCTTCGGCTTCTTGTTTTGCTTTTGCTTCGGCTTCTTGTTTTGCTTTTGCTTCGGCTTCTTGTTTTGCTTTTGCTTCGGCTTCTTGTTTTGCTTTTGCTTCGGCTTCTTGTTTTGCTTTTGCTTCGGCTTCTTTTTGCAATCTTACACTTTTTAGTGAAAATACTACATTTAAACTACCTGAATATTTAGTTGTATTTTTAGCAGAAATTTTTGCACCAGTATCAGTAATTGATGCAATTAAAATATCACTAGTAGTTAAATTAAGCGAATTTTTTGTATTTATTGCCTCTAAAATTGTAGTTTCAGTTTTATCTAAAATTTCTCCCAAATTTAAAGTAGTAATAATACTGCTTAATTCAACAGGTTTACTTTGGGTTGATATTTTGGCATAAAATACTTTTAATGGCTCTATTAAACAAACATCATATCCATATGCCTCCTCTATTATATCAACATTTCCTTCACCATTACCAACACCATTTTTTCCAGCACGCAATGGTGTATGGACTCACTGCAACGCTTTAAACGGCCTTGTTAATGAATTCATTTCAACCCCACAAACATGTACACCATCTCCTAATAATGCGATTTTTTGAATACTTCCTGTTGGTGAAATTGTTGTAACCTTTTTGGGAATGGCTATATATGTTAGTCCTTCAAGGTTGGTATACATTCCTGTTGGTGCAACTCCAACACCATTGAGGACGTCTTCAATTTGATTAGTAGCTCCAATAGTCAATTTTAAAGTATCTCTTATCGAGCGTAAAAATTCCATCGAACAAAATAAGATCAAATTTTGAATATTTATTCCTACTTCATAACAATAATCGATAATGTTATCGTGTAAACTTAAAGCGTCCTTAGTTATATCAAAGCTGTTATTTATATCAATTAAAATGCCTTCATTTTGGATCATATCTAAAATTGCTTTTCTTTTTAATTGCACTTCTGTGTTGGATAATTCATCCAAATCAGCAGCTATTAATTCGGGTGTTAGGTTTTCTAATGGTGTATATTTTCTACCAAATGAAAAAGCCTTATCAATGTGAATATATTTTTCTTCATATTCTGGCATTGAATATTCAATAATTTTTTTGGTATCAGTCAAGAAATTATCCCCAATACCAACTTTGTATTTTATCGGTTTTTTTCTGGTAAATCTAGTGTTTCTATCCTTTACAATTTCAAATGGGAAATAAACTTCTCAACCCATATTCATGGGGTAGACCACCCTGTATAAATTATTTATAACTTCTGATCTATCAGTATCATTATTGATGTCAAAAAAACCATTTTGATTTTTAAATGTTTTAAAAATATCCATTTTTTACTCCTTTCCAAGTAATCCCGCAGGATCTGCAGGATTAAATTTAGCTTTATTAACTTTATTTTCCTTAATATCTATTTTTTCTAAAATATCATTTTTTATAGAAAATAAATTCTTATATGTTTCAATCACATTTTTAGAATTTGATACATCAATATCTAATTTTTTTATCAAATCAATTTGATTATTGTTATGTTGCAAACCAGCATTACTTAAAATATTGGATATTTCATTAGAAATTTTATAATCCTTTAATTCGATTATTTCTGCTTGTGATTTAGTTATGCGTTTTCTGATAATTTCATCCAATTCTTGCTGAGTAAATTTGCGCTCGATATTTATGCTATTTTTCTCATTTTGTGATAAATTATCTTTTTTTTGAGATTGCTGTTCAGTTTCAGCGTTTTCCTGAATTTGTTTTTCTTCCATAATATCCTCCTTGACGAGTAATTTGAGAATAACAAAAAATGCTAAATTTGTAAATAGCATTTTAATTTCGGGTTATTTTTACTTTTGATTTAACAGCCGACGCCTTTTTTGATTTTGTTTTGACATATATTTATTTTCACCAGGTTCTAAAGAAATAATTTTAGTTACGTTAATTGCTACAAAACTAGTTCATGTCTTAAAATTTGTTGAAATAAGTAATTGTCCCTCTACATTGAAATAATTGCCTGGTTTTGCTTTTTTTGCAATTTTTCATAATTCTTTGTCATCAAATTGTAAGAACAAATATCCACCTTTAAAAGTTACCTTTATTCTTTTGCGGTCAACAGTAGAGTTACCAAATTTAACGTTTGCAATTTCTGGATAGCTATACACCTCAACTGCTAAATTGATGTAATTTGGGTACGCCTTTTTAAATAATGTATCCTTCATTATTTTTTTCCTTTCATACATATCTTATTAAGATTAAAATATAATAAATTTTCAAAGCAGTTTCTACAAAAATAAATACCTTTTTTGTATTCTAATAAGTAATTTTTTGTGTATCTATTTTTACATAAAATACAAAATTTATTCATTTTTATTCTCCTTAATTCATATAAAATTCCTCAAAACAATAGCAACAAACTATAATTTCAAAAAATTCTCCATTAACATAATGCCTTTCTGCTCCGGATGGACTATATCCAAGACCCAAGCAATAAACATTAGCACAGGGTATAATATCCATTGTTCTCATTTGATTAGGATGATTGTGCATTAGTTTTGGATATTCTCTTCCTGTAAATCTGTCTCTCATTATAAAATTACTTCTTGTGCCTTTAATAAAATTCTAATGGCAGCATCTATAATTATATTAAAATCAAATTTGTGATTTACCATCTTAGAATTTAAACCTTGTAGTTTTTCTATTAATTTTGTGTATTCTTTTTCTCAATTCATGTTTTTTCTCTCCTTAAATTTCTTATTTTCTTACTTCTAATAATTTTTAATAAATAATTCCTTTCCTAATTTACAAGCTTTTTGCTTACTATTATTTGTCATCGTATATTTTCATTCTCTTTCAACAATGTTGAACTTTTTAAATTTTTTCTTAATATTATCACTATTATTTATAGACAATAGAAATTTGCCACCATCTCTATCTATATTTGTTACCAAACAAAGTAAGTCTGATGAATTTATATCATTATATTTATATATTTTTGTTTCCACATCAAAATACGGTGGGTCTAAATATCAAAATTTTTTGTGTTCATATTCCTTAATTTTGTCATAAAAGAAAAAACAGTCTCAATTGCTAAACTTTATTTTATCTCTATTTTGATAGATACACAATGCACATTTTTGTATTCTTTCAAATTTGTTAATATTTCAATTTTGCTGTAATCTTTTTTGTGTCCATGTAGATTTCGGCAGACCATTAAAACCTAAATTATTATTAATTAAAAATTGTATATATTTTTCTGATAAACGACAAATAAGATCTAAATTTTTCAAATTTATATTTGGGTAAAACGAATATTCATTTAAATTTACCTTTGAAATATTTGTTCAAAAACACATAAGTTCACTATTTTTGTCATTAAAATAATACTTTTTAAACAATCCTTCATTTAAACTATTAAGCCCAACACTACCCCCACCAAAAAATGGCTCATGGTAGTACATTTCAGATGTGTTACTTGGAAAAAATGATTTTATTAAATCTCATTTTTTAGATTTTCCACCAGGTCAAGTTATTGGTGAAATTGATTTAGCCATTTTAACCTCTTATTCTATTTTTTTTATAGAAATTATAATCAATATTTTTTATTAATTTTTGCACGCCCATAAAAGTAGATAATTATAGCATCCAGTTCATGTTGATTTATTTTATTTTTATTATAATAAAATCCCCTTTTTGCCTTATATTCCAAATTTGGAATATTTTTTTTATTACCTGCAATCATTTTTCCTATTTTTTTGATCATAAATGATGTTACTTCGAGTTTATATTTATATTTAATGTTTAATGCTCCAATTAAATAAGCTAGATGTACAAGATCGATATTAGTTTTTTGTTGCTTTTGAATTTTATGTAATCCTTCAAAAAATAAGATTGATGTTCTTTTTTTTGATAGATAATTTTTAATAAAATTGTAATGATCAAACCAATTTTTAGCAGAAAAACTAACAATATTTTTACCATCAAAAATAGCTGTAGTTCCTGTTCCAGACAAGTCTAAGCCAATATAGCCTATTTTTTTGTTGGGTGAATTCATCTTATTCCTGCTATTTTTAAATTTGCAAAAATTATGTCTGTTAAATTAAATGGTATATCTAAATCAATATTTTCATAAATTAGATATTTATTGCTTTGAAGGTATTTATATTCATCATATAAGTATTTATATTTTGCAGGTAATTCTATAAAATCATCAAAAAGCTTAAAATGCTTATTAAAAATTTTTTCAAAAACAATAAAATATATTTTTGTGATCTTGTTTTGATAATCATCAAAAATAAAATCAATTGTATAAATATAAATCTTAATCCTCATAAGCCTCAATAAATGACTTGTTTTCGATGGAATTTTCCTTAGCAACTTTTTTAAATTGATTTATTAGCTGAATTGCATCGTAGATATTAATAATTTTTCTGTCCTGATTATATTCTAGATATTCAATTTGCTCTCCCGTTTTGTAATGGTAAAATGGAATTTCAATTCCAAAGTAATTATAAAATTGACTATTCTTGTAGTAATTTTTATTGAATCAAAAAATATTATCCTCGTTAAAAGGTGATCGTACTCTGAAGGCGGTTTTATTAATATTTCATTTTATGAAGTTGTTTTTATGACATCATATTATCTTATTTTTTTGCATATAATCTCCTTGATTTAAATCTTTAATTAAATAAACTATAATTGATAATAATAATAGATTTTTTAATTAAATTATTTTTATTTATTTACTTTTTATAATTTCATACGAAATTATTAATCTAAGAATTTTAAAACATAGATTTAAATCACGCATAAAGGCAAAATAAAATTACAATATATTGCTTTTTTGGTATGTTAAAAAATTCTATTTCTTAGATAATCACATTTATTTTTGCTCAACCGGTTGCTTTTTGCTGAACTCTTCTTATATTTTAAGAGAAGCTTCTAAATTCGCACAGATAAAAGCTTCTCTTAAAATATAAAAAAAGTGCGAATTGTCACACAATTTTGGACTTTTTGAAACGGTCTACTTTTTGGGGTTCACTCTAAATAAAAATGTATTTGAAACCAATATTTACAATATGAAACAAGATACAAAGAAACATTTCAATTTTAAATGCAATAATATATATATTGTATAGATATTATGCATTATAATTATCAACGAGTCATACTCGCTATATAATTTCAACTATTTATTTTTTTATTAATATGATATAATTTAAAGAGTTACCAAAAAAGATAACAAAAAAAGGAGAAAAGATGGGAGAAAATAAACCAATAATTGAAATAAAAAGTATTAATAAAAGCTTTGGTAAAAAGGATATTTTAGATAATATAAGCCTGGACATATATCCCGGTGAAAGAGTTGCAATTCTTGGTGGAAATGGAGCCGGCAAAACTACATTGGTTGATATGGTTTCATTAACTACAAAGCCAACTAGTGGAACAATAAAAATCAATATTGAAGGGAACTTAAAAAAAGAGATAGGAATTCAGTTCCAGGAAGGAAACTGGCCATCAGGAATTTCAGCAAATGATATGTTAAAGTTTTATAAGTCGATTTATCCAAACTTTAATGATGAAAGAGAAAAATATTTAGAAGAAATATTTGAAATTTCATCTTTTAAACAATCAACATTAAACCGTTTATCAGGTGGGCAAAAACAAAGGTTTAACGCCATGTTGGCAGTTTTAAATAATCCAAAAATTGTAATTCTTGATGAATTAACAACTGGATTGGACATGAAATTACAATTTAAGTTAATTGATTTTTTTAAGAAAAGCACAATCGAAGAGGGCCAAACATTATTAATTGTTTCTCATATGCCGGAAGAGGTTGAACAGTTATGTACGAGATTAATAATAATTGGAGATAAAAAAGTTTTATTAGATGAAAAAACAGAAAATTTATTCAAGAAGAAAATATCGATTCGTAGTTTAATGCATGAATATTTTGAAAGAGGTGTCATTAATGTCTAGTAAAAATGAACAAATAAAAAATGTTGAGAAAAAAAATGTTGATTTCAATAACAACAAATTAAATAATAGCAAAATAAATTTATTTATCTCGTTTAAAGAAATTAGCATTTTATTACTAAAATCTTTTTTTAGAAGCCCTCGCGGACCACTTTTTATGTATATTGTTCCAACATTCTTTAGTTGACTATTTTATTCAATTTATAAAGATTATGGGGTAAGTATTTTACTAAGTTATACACTATTACCGTGTTTTACAATTTTAACATCATTATCAATAGCAATAATCGAATGAAAAAATTCTGTTTTTCTTAAACGAATAGATGGTTCTGGTATAAAAAAATCAATATTTTTATTTGCTATATGATTTAATTATTTAATTATATCTTATTCAGGATTTACGTTGCAAATATTGTTTGGAGTATTAATCACAAAAGGTGATTTTTACACTCAGGTATTAAAGAATGTTAATTGACTAGTAATGATTTTTGCAGTGACACTTGTGTCAATCACTTGTATAGCAATATCTACGCTTATTGGTGGAATTATTAACAATGAGGGAAGTGGAACAGGTATTGTAATGATGGTTTACTTTTTATGTATATTTTTAGGTGGAGTAATGATACCAACATCTGTCATTGAGACATCTACCTTTATGAGGATATTATCATATATAGTTCCACTTAAATATGCGGTAGCAATATTCCACTATTCACTTGGCGAGGAAGTATACAACTCTATGACTAATGGAGATTTTTCAAGTATTTTTATTCCAATTGGAGTTGCATTTGCTATATTAATAACTTTATTTGTTGCAACAATGTTTACATTTAAATGGTCATCAAAAAAATAAATTAGAATTAAATAAGATTTGAAAATAATTTTCTTAATGTAATGACAAAATAAATATCAAAACTATTTATTTGATAAGTTATCACATTAAGATTTTTTATTTTTAGATAATATTTATCAAAATTGTTTAACGACAAATAACTGATCAATATATTTTTTTTATAATAATTAATTTATAGATTACCATATTATTTTTAATAAATATTTATTAAAATACTTTAAAGTATAATCCTTAATATAAATAATTTAAAGACAGTTTAAAAATAGTTTATTAAATGTCATATTTTATATATCTATATCAAAATAAGAGAAAGCAGAATAACGTAGTTTTATGCTCCGATAAGCTTGCTTCCTTATATATTGCTTAAAATGGATGTGTATTATAAATAATCTGCGGAATTTCTTCATCAAAATTATTTATATTTTTTAAAATAGAATCATTTTTAAAACCCTTAAGGTACTTATTTATATCTAAATTATCAGAAAATTTATTAGCATCAACAAGATATTTATGTCTACATTTTATATATAAAAGTAATGCCTTAAGAGATTTTATTTCAGTTTTCTTATTAGCTATTAAACCTCTATTGTAGTTCTTATTCTCCTTTAATATTCTCTTGATATTAATTAATAAGAATTTTATTTCTGTTCTTAAACGTAATGTTTCAATATCATATAAATATGACCCGTTTAGGACATCTATATTAGTTCGTTTTTTATTGGTATAAAAATTTTGTATACATATAAACTTATACAATAATTGTAAATATTTGAAATTTTTTTCTTGAAGGTCATAACTATTGTCTGCCAACATAAAATACTCAAGTTTTATTATTCGAATTACAACCTTTCGTGAAACTATAATAACAAATGAATTTGATAGCAGCATAGACACCAGATATAACAATAAGTATAAATCAATAAAATAAGAGTCGTTTTTTGTTGAACTCCTATAATTAGATACTTCTGCAATTATAAGTCCAGAAAAATTACCCGCTATAGAAAGGAAAAAAATAAATGAAAGAGCATAATTGAATTTAAAAAGCGCGATAAAATTAAAATAGCTTCAACTTAAAACATTTAATATAATTAATGAAGCTCATAAGGTTCAATAAAAATTATGTATATTAAAATTATTGTATAATCATTTGAATTCATGTGTCAATGATACAATAACCGAACATAACGTAATGAGCAATATACAAAATATTGCAGCAATATACAAACTATTTTTTGATAATTTAAACCTACGGTTAACATGGCAATAGAAAGACAATAGAGAAAAGAAATTAAAAAATATAGTAATTATCAATATTGAAAAGTTGTAAAAAACGAGTTGACATGTTATAGAAACTTGATCATTATACAATGTAATGGCCTTATTAAATGAAATATTGCCCATGTCACCCACATTAAATTTTCCACTTTTTATAAACTTTGGCATAACAAATATATAATTACTACCATTTGATACCCCATTCATTAGGTTATTATTTTGTGTGATAACTACTGATAATATATAGAATACTCCAACACATACATTGACAATAAAGGATGGTATTCCTTGGTATCCTATCAAAAACATTTCTTTTAAAGATAAATCTGAATACCTATATCTAATTTTTACAATTGAAGTTTTCGAAAAATATGAATATAGAAAGCAAAATAAAAGCATAAAAATGTACAAAAGGGGATAAAACCCATAATTTCAATTCGCTGATAGTAAATCATATAGTGGTTGGACATGTACAATATTGTATAATAAGATCAGTATAATCATACTTGTGTGTACAGAAACAATTAAAATAAACTTTGCTTCAAGTGTGAATAAAATTGTAAATAAGAGTAAAAATGAAAGAAAAATTGATGACACTATATATCCATTTAGAATATGTTGTAGTAAAGAGTATAAACCCATATCATCATTATTGGATAATTTAAAAACTTGATATATATATATATCTTCAAATGAATACATTAATAAATAAACTATAAATAAAAATATTAGATTTCCAATAATGCAATTTAATAATCCTAGATTTTTATATCTATCTGTAAAATTTTTATCACTTCTAACTAATTTAGTTGCAATCCCCATTGGGAAAACAAATATAAAGGCGTAACATATAAATTGGAAGGGCATGAGCATTGCAAAAATAATTACAAAAAAACTTTTTTTATCAGTTTCATTTTGAATAATTGATGGTGTAGATGCCGATGAATTTCAATTGTAAATTTTATATAGCTTTGTAGTATTATAAATTTTGTTTATATTACTATTGTATATATTATATGAATTAAAAATTTGAAAAAACATTGGCAAAATAATTGCGGCGGCAACCAAAAAACAAATACTTATATAAGGAAAAAACGCTAATACTTTTTTCCCATTCAATAATTTTCATATTATTACAGGGCGAACCACATTGCTTTTTCTCTTTAGTATTTCAAATTCATATCTTACATCACTTAAATGCTTCATCTCTTCCTTAAACTATCTTTCCTTGGGCTAAAGATTTATTTCCTCCACCCTTTAAATTAAAATTATTAACCTTTTTAAATAATTCTATAGCACTATATTTGTTCTCCAGATTTTTTCCAATTGAAACAAGGTATATTTTTGATTTCACATTGTAAATGTGTAGAATTAAATCATCATACTTGTTTTGCAAAAGATCTGATAAAATTTTGGCATTTTTTAGGTTAAGGTCATTCGCCTCAATATTCAATAAATTATATTCATTATTTATAATAGGTTCTAAATTGGTATATTTATTCACCAATAGTAAATCAATTGATTCGTTTACAGCAGAATCAAGTTTTTTATAAATTATTCGCATAGAATTTTCCAGCATTTGTATTTCTTTATAATTTTTACGTTCATTAATACTTTTTTTTGATTCTGAAATTATCTCTTCCATCGAAGAAAAATCAATCTTTGTTAAATTATATTTATTTATTTTATTTTTTAATAGTTCAAACTTATTATCAATGTCTTTTAGCGCTAGGTTAAAATGATTATATTTATCATTTATAAATTTATTTATAGTTTCATAAGATGTTATTGCAGAAAATCTAATAACACCACTTCCTTTTGATTCCACCTTTGTAATAACCAATCTCTCAATATCACCCGTTTTTTCAACATGAGTTCCACCACAAAGCTCAGATGAGAAATTGCCAAATTTTATAACCCTTACCTCCTCTTTATACTTTTCATTAAATAAAGAAATTGCTTTATATTTATTAATTGCAGTATTTAAATCACAGTAATAAATTTCCCGTATATGATTTAGCTTAATATTATTATTAACAAGTTTTTCAATTTTATTAATTTGATCATCATTTGGCATGCCTTTATAATTTATGTCGATTCTAAATCCTTCATCATTGTTAAAGCTTCCTATTTGATTACAGTTTTGACCTAATACATTCTTAATTGCAGAATGTATTAAATGTGTACCTGAGTGATTTTTCATTGTTAATCTTCTCTTATCAGTATTAATACAAGCTTCAACTTCGTCACCAATTCTTAATTCACCATTTACAACAATTTCGTGAATATACTGTCCATTTTTAGCTTCTTTAACATCAATTACATTAAAAATATCACCATTTTTCGCAACTAAATAACCTGTGTCATTTTCTTGTCCACCTTTAGTAGCAAAAAACGGAGTTTTATCCAAAACAACATTACAAGTATTATCTTTAATATGATCAATTTGCAACTCACCTTTGTACATATAAACTATTTTCGATATTTCTTTTTCTTTATCATATCCAACAAATTCAGATTGAACGGTTAAATTTTCCAAAATAAATGAGAGTGGATTTCATGCACTATTATCTTTCCTTGATTTTCTTGCTAAATCTTTTGACTTGTTTAATAGATTATTAAATCCTTTAATATCAATCTTTATTTTATTATTAGAATCTTTGATTAATTTATTTTTCTCATCAACCAATTCTTTTGTGATCTCAATTGGAAATCCAAAGGATTCAAAAAGGAGTAAACATTCCTTTGCAGATACTGAATTATTTTTTTTGATTATTTCCTCTATAAGATTATAACCCTTATTAAGAGTTTCTAAAAATTTGTTTTCTTCTATAATAATTGTTTCAATAACATTTTTCTTTTCATTGATTATATTAGGATAAAATTCATTCATTATAAAAATAACAATATCTACAAGTTTACTTAAAAATCCTCCAATAATTCCAATTTTTCTTCCGTGTATCATACTTCTCCTAATAAGTCTTCTTATAATATATCCTCTATCTTTATTAGAGGGGTATACTCCATCACTTATTGAAAATACAATAGTTCTAATATGATCAGATATTACTTTGAAAGAGGTGTTAATACCCAACTTATATGGGTCATTTGAAAAGAATGCTTGGATATCGTATTTAAACTTATTGCCCGTTAATTTTTCAATTTCCTTAATTATTGGAAGAAACAAGTCATTATCAAAATTCGTTGGGGAATCTTGAAAAATAGATACAAGTCTTTCAAAACCGGCGCCTGTATCTATATTTTTTCTTGGCAATTCGGTATAATTATTTTTTCCATCATTATTAAATTGTGAGAACACAATATTTCATATTTCAATATATCTATCATTCTCAATGTCATCTTTTAATAATTTTACTCCAATTTTATTAGGATCATATTTTTCTCCCCTATCAAAGAAAATCTCAGTATTTGGACCACAAGGACCTTGTCCAACATCCCAAAAGTTAGTTTTTGATGAACCTTTAAAAATTCTCTCTTTTGGAACATTTAACTCCTTATTTCAAATATCATACGCCTCTTTGTCTTCTTCAAATACTGTTATAAATAGTTTTTCTTTATCCAAACCGAATCATTTTTCACTTGTTAAAAGTTCTCATGCAAAATGAATTGCCTCATTTTTAAAATAACCCCCTATAGAAAAATTGCCCAACATTTCAAACATTGTTTGATGTCTAGCTGTTATCCCAACATTATCAATATCATTTGTTCTAATACATTTTTGATAATTAGTTAAATTTTTATGTGGCGGTTCTTCTCTTCCTTCAAAAAAAGGTTTTAGGGTTGCAACCCCGGAATTAATCCATAGTAAGCTCGGATCATCATTAGGAACTAAACTTACCGGCTCTAAAAAATAATGACCTTTTTTCACAAAAAAATCAATTCACATTTTCCTAACTTGATTTGCTTTTAAATTTTTCATATAATCTCCAATACATTCATTAGTATTATTTTATCAAAAAAAAAACTTTTTTTCTTATTGTTTTGAAATATATCCCAGCACCATATTACAATCACACAATGATTTAGGATTGTGCCTTGCTAATATGCATCACTGATTATCAATTGTTACTACATTCACAACCAGTTTAACCCTATTATTATAACATTTCATTTTGATACTTCTTTTTGAGTTATTAAGTGTTGTTGATTCTTGCCTTTTATATTTATCTCATAATCTTACTATGTTAATAGACTCTGATATATATCGATTATTCTTATCTTCCACAACATCTAAAATTATAAAATTTATATCTTTATAATCTAAATGATATTTTTCAAATAATTTCTTAATTTGAAAATATTTTCTGTTTATTCGATTGTTCTTAATTTTTTCCACCATTGCAGATTTAATTTTAAAAATATGGTTTTTTAACCTTTTATAAATGTCAAGACTTTCACCAACATAGGTAAATAAAATATTATTTTCAAAAATGCAATAGTACAAATACACACCAGAAATTATTTGGTTTTTTTTCATTATATCATCTACGGAAATAGTAATTTTATCTTTAATAACACTATTTAACCTATTGCGTATACTTATATTATAAAATTCATGCATATAAATATTATACATATAATTTCCCTAAAAATATAAAAAAGTAACCCTTATATTAGAGGAGTGAATATTATTCACTCTTGTTGTGGTTACTTTTAATTTTTCTAATAATTATTTTTTAATTTCAGTTACTGTTCCAGCACCAATGGTTTTACCACCTTCACGAATAGAAAATTTAGTTCCTTGTTCAACGGCAATAGGTTTTATTAATGCTATTTCAAGTTCAACATTATCTCCGGGCATAACCATATCAACCCCACTTGGCAATGTAACTTCACCAGTTACATCTGTTGTTCTAAAGTAAAACTGTGGGCGATATTTATTTAGAAAGGGTTTATGACGCCCTCCTTCTTCTTGTGTTAGAGCATAAACAGAAGCCTTCAAGATTGTATGTGGTTTAATAGTTCCGGGTTTTGCCAAAACTTGTCCACGTTCGATTTCTGATCTATCTACACCACGTAAAAGTGCACCAACATTATCTCCCGCTTCTGCAAAATCAAGTAATTTTCTAAACATTTCTAGTCCGGTAACAACAACCTTTTTACTTAATTCTAATAAACCAACTATTTCAACTTCCTCATTTACCTTAATAACACCTCGTTCAACTCTACCAGTTGCCACAGTTCCACGTCCAGTAATGGTAAACACATCTTCGATTGGCATCAAGAATGTTTTTTCTTTGTCTCTTTTTGGAGTTGGTATATATGAGTCTACAGCTGCCATTAATTCATCAATTTGTTTTCCTCATTTTTCATCACCGTTAAGCGCTTGTAATGCTGAACCACGGATAACAGGTGTATTATCACCATCAAATTCATATTGGCTAAGTAGATCTCTGACTTCCATTTCAACTAGTTCGATAAGTTCTTCATCGTCTACCATATCACATTTGTTCAAAAAAACAACTATTGCTGGCACGCCAACTTGTCTTGATAAAAGGATGTGTTCTCTTGTTTGAGGCATTGGTCCATCAGTTGCAGCAACAACCAATATTGCCCCATCCATTTGAGCTGCACCAGTAATCATATTTTTAACATAGTCAGCATGTCCAGGACAATCCACGTGGGCGTAATGTCTTTTATCTGTTTTGTATTCTACATGTCTTGTATTAATTGTTATACCACGCTCTTTTTCTTCAGGTGCATTATCAATATCTGCATAATCCTGAAATTCTGCGTTTCCTTTCGCTGCCAATACTTTTGTAATTGCAGCAGTTAATGTAGTTTTCCCATGGTCAACATGTCCTATTGTACCAATATTAACATGGGGTAAACTACGGTCAAATTGTTCTTTTGCCATAATTAATTTCTCCTTTTTCTTATTTTATGTAACAATATAATTTTAATTTATTTTAAAAGAATTTTTCAATTATTTTAAATTATTTAGCATTTTTTTTGATTATTTCTTCAGAAAGGTTTTTAGGCATTTCTGCATAGTGTGAAAAAATCATTGTGTAATTTCCTCTACCTTGTGTGAATGATCTAAGCTCTGTTGCGTAACCAAACATTTCAGATAGTGGCACTTTAGATCTTATTGTTTGTGCGTTCCCTCTAACATCGGAACCCTCAACTAATCCTCTTTTTGAAGATATATTCCCCATAACATCACCATAATATTCATCTGGCACAGTTACTTCAACCGACATTATTGGTTCTAATAAAACAGGGTTTGTCTTCTTAGCGGCATCTCGGAGTGCCATTGATGCTGCAATTTTATATGCCATTTCAGATGAATCTACCTCATGCATCGAACCATCAACAATTGTTGCTTTTACATCAATCATAGGGTACCCAGCAAGCACTCCGTTATCTAGTGAGTTTATTAGGCCTTGTTTTGCAGCGTTAATATATTCTTTTGTAATCTTACCACCGACAATCTTATCAACCCATTCAAAACCCTTATCATGGTTTGGTTCAAAATTTATAACAACATGTCCGTATTGTCCTCGACCACCTGACTGTTTGATGTATTTACCCTCAGCTTTAGCAGGTAACTTTATAGTTTCACGGTATGAAACTTGTGGTGCTCCAACATTTGTTTCAACCTTAAATTCACGTCTCATTCTATCAACTATTATATCTAAGTGTAGCTCTCCCATACCCGCAATAATAGTTTGACCAGTTTCCTCATCAGTAAATGTTCTAAATGTTGGGTCCTCTTCTGATAATTTATTCAGGGCAATACCCATTTTTTCTTGATCAGCCTTTGTTTTTGGCTCCAAAGCTAAGCTAATAACTGGCTCCGGAAATATCATTTTTTCAAGAATTATTTGATTTTTTTCATCACAAAGTGTATCTCCGGTTGTTGTGTCTTTCAAACCAACAGCGGCTGCAATATCACCTGCAAATACTTTATCTACATCTTCTCTATTATTGGCATGCATTTTAAGGAGTCTTCCAATTCTCTCTTTTTTATCCTTTGTAGCATTGTAAACATAACTCCCTTTTTCAAGGACACCAGAATAAACTCTAAAGAATGTTAATTTACCAACAAATTGGTCTGTCATAATCTTAAATGCTAATGCTGAAAATGGTTCTTCATCTGAAGCATGTCTCTCAGCTTCCCCGCCGTTCATTAAATGACCTCTTATTGACGGAATATCTAATGGGGTTGGTAGATAATCGATGACAGCATCTAATAGTAATTTAACACCTTTATTTTTAAAGGCACTCCCAGCTAGAACAGGAAAGAATTCTGCGGAAATTACACCTTTTCTAATAGCCTGTTTAATTTCTGGTATAGTGAGTTCAATTCCTTCAAGATATTTTTCCATTAATTTTTCGTCGTATTCAACAGCTGAATCAATAAGCTGTGCCCTAAGCTCCTCGGCTTGTTTTTTTAAATCCGGTGGAATCGGAATCTCTTTGGCCACTTCTTCTGGTTTACCATCAAATTCATATGCTTTCATTTCGACAAGATCAATTATTCCTGTAAAATTGTCTTCTGCTCCAATTGGCAACTGAATTGGTGCTGCTTTTGCTCCTAATCTAGTCCCAATAGATTTTACAGAAAATATAAAATCTGCTCCTGTTTTATCCATTTTATTAACAAACACTACCCTAGGGACATTATAATTTGTCGCTTGTCTTCAAACAGTCTCTGTTTGAGGCTCCACTCCGCTTTGCCCATCTAAAACTGCAACAGCACCATCTAAAACTCTAAGAGATCTTTCAACCTCAACCGTAAAGTCAACGTGGCCCGGAGTATCAATTATATTTAATCGGTGATCTTTTCAAAAAGCAGTTGTTGCAGCAGATGTAATTGTGATCCCTCTCTCTTGTTCTTGAGCCATTCAGTCCATTTGTGATTCACCTTCATGTGTTTCACCAATTTTATGAATTCTTCCAGTGTGAAAAAGTATTCTTTCTGTTGTAGTGGTTTTACCAGCATCAATATGGGCCATAATTCCAAAATTTCTTGTATTTTTTAAACTATAATCTCTTGCCATATAAAATTTACTTCTCCCTTATTACCAACGATAATGAGCAAATGCTTTGTTTGCCTCTGCCATTTTATGGATATCTTCACGTTTTTTAACAGAACCACCAATGCCATTTGATGCATCAATGATTTCATTAGCTAATCTATCTACCATTTCTTTTTCATTTCTTAATCTAGAATAATTAATTAACCATCTTAATGATAGTGTAATTTTTCTCTCATTTGAAACTTCAATTGGTACTTGGTAATTAGCTCCCCCAATTCTTCTAACTTTTAATTCCAAATACGGTTTTATATTATCTATTGCCTTCTCAAAAACTTCTTTTGGATCTAATCCCGTTTTTTCTTTAATCTTATTAAAAGCGTCATATAATATAGTTTGTGCTATGCCTTTTTTCCCATCTAACATAATTTTGTTGATAGCTCTTGTTACCAATTTTGAATTATATAGTGGGTCTGGTAAAACATCTCTTTTTTCTGCCTGGTGTTTACGCATCGTTTATCCTTTCTTCTCTAAAAAATTAATTAATAATTATGCTGCCTTCTTAGGTCTCTTTGTTCCATATCTAGAACGCGCTTGCATTCTTCCGTTTACCCCTGTTGTATCTAATGTACCACGTATCACATGGTATCTTACCCCAGGTAAGTCTTTAACTCTTCCTCCACGTATTAACACAACGCTATGTTCTTGAAGGTTATGTCCTTCACCGGGGATGTATGCAGTTACTTCCATCCCATTTGTTAGCCTAACCCTTGCATATTTTCTTAATGCGGAGTTGGGTTTTTTAGGTGTCATTGTGGCAACCCTTGTACAAACACCTCTTTTTTGAGGTGATGAAATCATAGTTACCTTCTTTTTAAGACTATTAACTCCTCTATTTAATGCTGGAGCCTTTGTTTTAAAAGTTTTATCTTTTCTTGGTCTTCTAACTAACTGATTAATTGTAGGCATAGTGTTCTCCTTTCCACAAAACCGGGTGTTTTGATTGTCATTTATTATTATATCTTATTTAATATTTTTTTTGTAAAAAATAGTTAAAATATCATAAAAATTTGTTAAAATAATATTCAAGGGGAATAATAAAAATTGAAATCCGGAACAATATTTGGCACATCTACTGAAAAAGCATTAACTTCTTGAATTGATAAATGTAGAATTAAAGAACTGGCAAGAAAATCTATAAGTTCAAAGCAAGAAAATTCATTTTCAGATAGGACATCACAGGCTTATATCCAAACAAGAGAAACAATAACTGATATAGTTCAACAAAATAGGTCAATAAGTGTTGAACTACTTTATTCAAAACTTCCAAATAATATATTAGCAAATCCGTCTGTTAGATTGATAATTTTTGATATGTGTAATGATGGTGATATTCATTTACAGAGTAAGACTAATCCTAACACAGGTGTTGAGGGAGATTTTGTTTTGGTATTTCAAAAAAGGAAGCCAAAAAAACAAAAAAATGATGTTAATAAAAAATATGATGGGGAATTTATTCATTCAAACATAGAAGATGTTATGGATAACAATTTTTATGCTAAAGGCCGCAAATTGGAATTTGATTATCAAAATGAAAAGAAACCGTTAAATTTAAATTTAAAAGATCCTTTAAAATCATCTAATAAAAAACAAATTAATAGGAAAACAACAGATGTTAGAACGCTGTTAGAAAATATTACAATGAAAACTGAGAAGGTACCTGAGAAGGTTGTCCTAATTAATGAACCTGTTGTGAAAAAAATCAACCAATTTGATAAGATAAAATCGGTGGATATTTTTGCATCTCAAAAACAAAAGATTATAGAGCAACCCGTTATAGAAATTACAAAACCAATCTTTAAAGCAGAAATTAAACCAGAACCAGTTGAAAAGATTAAGAAATATAATACAACAAATCATAATGTTTTTGACAACTATAGCGCATATGATCTTTATTACCTTATTGAATATCTTAAATTATATATTAAGAAACATAAAAATAAGTCTGGTAAATATAAATATTGTCTTGAAAGTGCCAAAATATACGCTAAAATAAAATGTGGTAGTACAACAAAAAAAATTATATCAGGAATGCTTGGTATAACAATTATTTTTTCATTTTTAATCCCTATCGTTATAAAGAACAATGACAAAAAAACAGCAATATTTGCTTTTAAGGAAAAGGAGGAATCTATTGAGTTTTCATTAATTGAAAGAGAGTTTAGATCTCAATTTAAAAATATATTTGATGAATTTAAATTAAATTAGACATATTAATAATTACACAATATGAAAATAAGTATTTATCAAATTATAAATTAATTGTAATAAAAATAAAAAGAATGAGAAGCCAATAAATAATATTTTATGATTCTTTTTGTGAATAAGTTACTCATGATTATTGTATAAGTATTTCTGAATTAAATTATCATAAACACTTTGCTCCTCATCTTCATTTTGTTTTTTAACTCTAGTATTTATTTGATAATCGGATATATATAATGCAAGTTCTTTTAATTTATTATTTATATCTCCAAATTCATTTTTAATTTTTTCTACATCAGCTTCATTATTAATTAGATAATTATTAGATGTCGATGTATTGACTTCATTTTTGTAAGAATTTGTTTTTTCTTTCAATAATTCTATTTCTCTTTGTAATAACATAACTTTTCTTTCAAGTTCTAATGTTTTATCACTTTCACTTTTATCAATATCTTCAAAACTATTATAAGGTTCTTTTTTCATTTTTTTGATAATATTTTGTGTTGAAACAATCATAGAATCAATGTCACTCATACTTGTAGATTTTATTTCATTATTCATAACTTCATTATTATCTACGTTATTTTTAAAACCAAATTTAATGTCATTTATATTTGATTTTTCACCGTCATAAGAACTAACTTTTTCAACTTCAATATCATAAGTTGCATTAATATCATAATTTTCTAACTCTGATGCTTGAAGAATTCTTTCATTTTGTTTTACCTTTACATCATTTATAATTTCTGTAATTTCCTCTAGATCAATATTATCGCCTTCAGGTTTAATATCCAGCAACTCTATATCATTAATATCAATTTTTTCACTATGTTTGCTTTCATAAAGGTTTTTGTTTTCATCAACGAATGACTCATTTTCATTATTTATGTTTTGATCATTATTGGTAATGTTTGATGTATCTTCTTCGCTTACAGATTGTGTTTTATTGGTAATGTTTGATGTATCTTCTTCGCTTACAGATTGTGTTTTATTGGTAATGTTTGATGTATCTTCTTCGATTATAACTTTGTCACTATTAATATGTGTTGTATCTTCATCATCTGTTTTACTAATTAAAACACTTCCCTTATTATTTGTATTTATATCATTATGTACAGAGTTTTCTTCAAATAAAATAGAACTACTTACATTAGTTTTTTCATCATTTTTACCATTAGTTGATTCAAATAAGTTTGAAAAAAAATCTACATAATCAGTATCTTTATTAACCAAATTATCATTACCAGATTCATGATTAGGTATGTTCGAAAGATCATTTGCATTTTCCTTATTAATTAATTTATTATCTAACATTCCATCTATCATATCTTCAATAGAATTTTTAGTTATTTCTTTTTCTATTTTTGTTGCTGTATCAAAATTAAATAAAGATGATTTATTATCATTTGTAACATTAACGTCAGTTTCATCATTATGTTCAACATACTCAGTTATTTGTGTTTTATCAGAAATAAGAATATCATAATTTATTGGTTCAATTTTAAAATTTTCATAAATTCCCAGAAACTTTGCCATTTCGTTAACACTAAGTGATTTCTGATTATATAAATTAATTTGCTTTTTTAACTTCTTTTCACTTTTATATTTTGTGAGAGATCTCATCTTGACAAGTTCCCTAACAAGCGGTAGCCTAAGTTTCATCATTTTTTTAAATATTTTTCTTTGTCTTACGTTGAATAATTTTTCATCATAATGCGGTTTTTCAAAGCTCATTTTTTCTAACTCCTTTGCGGTCATATTAACTTTTTTTAAATCTTTTTTTAATTTTGTTTCCATACCTCGGTAATCAAGTTTACCCATAATATCACCTTGTGTCCACTATCTGTTTCTATTTCCCCCTTTAATATATCTTGTATAATCCTCTTCATGTTCTGTTCTTATTGCTTTTTTATCAAGTCCTCCAACTCCTTCTTGTTGTCTCATTAACGCACTTCTTTTTCTTGCCAAATTAGACTTTATATTTATTGTTCCGATTCTTTCATCAAAAAAATCATTTGTTCCACTTGCTATTTTATCTATCTGATCTAGACCTAAATTATTAACATCTTTTACTAAACTTGATGTATATTTTTTTCTTTTAAATTTATAGCCATTTCCATCACGAATCATTTGATTAGAATTTGAATCGTTTTCATTAACATCTCCTTGACCCATTAATCTTCTATTGTTTTCGCCTTCCTGTGAATTATTCAATGTTAGCCTCCCGGCGTGTCTTACTTCATTTGGATCAACCTTTTTATTTGTTTTAGAAAAATCTAATGTTCGGCTTTCGAAATTATGTTTTTGGGCAGCAGCAGATGTTCTTATTGGTTTAATTTCAGAGGATTTATCACTTGTTCTTGTTAAAATTTTAGACTGTTTTTTTTCAATTTCCTCATAGGTATCATCATAATACTCTGCACTTTTATCATCCAAATCCTCACTGTAATAGTCTGTATATACCTCATCTAAATCGTTTTTATCTGAGAGAACATCTTCGATTTTCTGTGTTTTTGGTTTTAAACTGCTAACTGAGTCATTTTTTCTAGTTTGTATTTCTAAATCATTAATAAAACCTTGATTATAATTTGTTTCTTCATCTTCAAATGAAAATTTCGGTTTTAATTGAGATTTAATTATTTCATTATCTCTTCCAACATTTGGGCGTCTATTATAAGTTTGATTTAACGAACTATAAAAATCATCATTTTTCGGTTGTGACAGTAGTAACTTATTTTCAGCTGTAAAGAAATCTATCATTGCTAATCCTAATTTCATTTTTGTTGAAGCGGCATTTATTTTTATAAATGTAGTTTCTATTTCAAAAACTAATTTAAAGTTTGTTAAATTTTCAAATACTAATGTTAGATATGAAATACAATTTAGAAATTGCTCATCGTCAATCCCTCTTATTTCGTCAATAATAATAACAAATCTTTCTTCACCTAAATCATAAGCATTTAAAACTTTGGTAAATTCTCTTTTAATATTTGTAATTGGATCAGTTATTGCCAATTCTTTATCAAAAATAATTTCCTCTGAGTATTTAGTTGCGGAAAATTTAGTTGCAGAAAGCAGGTTTGCACATCTTTTTCATAATATTTTTTTATCATCTGTATTGATTTCTGGGAGTTGACTTATAAAATGTTTTGTTAAAAATAATATGGGGGAACTATACATAAAAGTTTTTCTCATATTTAAATGAATAATATTCGAGTTTGATATTTGTTTCTTTAGATCAAAATATGCTTGTGACAAATATTGCTTACTACCGATTATACCAAGCACTTGCTGTAACTTTGGGTCTTCTTTTATTTTTTCTAGCAAACCTTCCCTTGTAGTTAATTTTTCCTCACCAAATTCGGTGCCCCTAATTATATTAAGAGCGAATGACATATCATTTGGATTAACCGAGAAAAAATCCATAACATCATCTACCGAAGCAGTTATATCATCTTTTTGAATTGTTTTAGTAACAAAATCATTAGAACTATTATATAGCGAATCATCACCAAACTTACCAAAAGCTTGCTTATTATAATCAAATCCATTATCTGATGAATTTTGGTAATTTTTAATATTTGCACTGCCGCCAATTTTAGATGACTCTTTTTTTGCAATGCTTAAAAGTTCATCCATAGATGCGGGTTTTTCTCTTTCTAAATAACTATTGTTATTAAAATCTACGTCATTAAATTTTCGATTAACCCTTTCTCCCAAACTATCTTCTCATTGCTCTGTTAAATTTTGTTTTGAATTAGTATCTTCATCAATATTAATCTCATCATTTTTAAGATTACTTGTTAATTCTGTGAATTCCTCATCAGCAGATAATTCTTCACCAATGTTATTTATGTTTTTTTTTCTTCCAAAGTCTTCCATTTGCTTATCCTCATCTTCCTTACCGTGTTTAAAATTATTTTGAATTTCACTATCTATGATTCCTTGTAAAAAAATAGAGCTTTCTTCATCATCTTGGTCCATATGTTTTCTATAATCTATATTATCATTTATTTTTTTTTGAACAGGGTTATTTTTAAATAATTCATTCATATCCTCAAAATTAGATGAAGCCTGTACGTTTCTTATTTCATCTACAATTCTATTATGCTCGTCAGTTAATGACCCAGCATCGGATTGATTCATTAAATAGTCATGCTCATCTCATTTTGCCTTACTTTCATCTATATAAAAATCAGGGTTTTCGTTTGTATCAATAAAAGCCTTGGGAACCGCAAAGCGTTTGGGCTCTACCTTTTCGACTTTTTTATCATCACTAAGAAGTCCGTTAAAAGAACTGCGAGCTAAAACTTGGGCACTCCCAGCACCTATTTTATCTTTCTTTTCTTGCGAACTTATTTCCTTAAGTTTATCTAGCATTTTTTTTAATTGAACCTCTTCATTAAGTTTTTCAATCTCTTTGCGTTTTTCTTCCTCTTTTGCTAACTTAGCCTTTTCAAATGGATTTAAGTGAAGATTCATAATTACACCTCATTTTTACTATTATATCATATATTGAATTTTTTTTCAATGCACCCATAAAAAATTCAAAAATATAGTTGCTTGCAAAATATAAACATTACTGTATTACGAGCATATTTAGATTTGATATCCTAAATATTAAACAAATGATTATCGATGGTGATATAAAAAACGCTAAGATAAAAAAACTTATTTTATAAACGATAATTATTAAATACTAATATTAAATGATATTTATAATATTATTATTTTAATAACAAATTAAATTTTTTAATTAAATAATGAAAAACACTAATTGTATCCTGATTGAAATCTCCAGTACAATTAGCGCCCTTCATTTTGTTAGAGAATTAACTAAATTTTGTTTTGAAAAGCTAAATTTATATAAATAAAATTTTACTTATTAATATTATTAAATAAATTTATGATTTGGTCATAATTCATATTTTCTGGAGTGGCGAATACAATTTCTGCCATATTTAAATAATTTTTATCTCCAATACCCACACAAAACATACCTGCTGATTTTATTGATTGAACACCAACTAAAGCATCCTCAAAAGCTATACAATCAGTTGGTAAAATATTTAATTCTAAAGCAACTTTGAGAAATATTTCCGGATCTGGCTTTGAATTCTTTATTAATTTAGGATTAACCACATAATCAAAATATTTTAAGATTTTTACATTTTTTAAAATTAATTTTGAATTTCTACTAATTGAAGCTAGTCCAATTAATATATTATCTTTTCTAGCTTTCTTAATAATGTTTATAGTATTATAATAAATTTTTGCTTTACCGTTATTTATTTCTTCTAAGTATGCGCTATTTTTATAATTAAGTAAATAATCGTCGTTATATACATCGAAGTTTATTTCCGAAAATTCTTTTTTTAATATTTGCAAGCACTCAGGTCTGCTTACACCTCTAAACTTATCTAAATACAAAAATGGTAAATCCACATTAAAAATTTTCATCATTTTTTTTCATGCTAAATAGTGTAATTCTGCAGTTTCGGAAATGACTCCATCACAATCAAATATAAATAATTTTGGTTTAGACATTAATTTTCACCTCGGATATGATGTGATAATCCTTTTCCTTATATTTTATTAAAATATCATTTTTATTTGTAAGATTTCTAATAGTAATTTTATTATTTGTAATATCAAATTCCAAAACATCATCTCTATAGCAAATTTTTACTTGAAAACCTTTAATTACATCATTTACCTTTGGGTCAATCTCTATTCAATCATCCTCAATCGATAGTCCTAACAGACCATAAATTATAAACATTCTTGTGCCACCCATACTTGCCATATGAAGACCACGATGTGTATTTTTGTGTGTGTTCTCAATATCTAAATAAATATTTTTAATAAAATCTTGAATACCAAAGTCATCAATAGAAAGTCTAGCCTTCATAATAGAATATATAGATTTTGATAATGAAGAATCTGCTGTATCTATATTTTCATAGTATCTTAAGCTTTTTATCATTATATCTTTACTTACAATTTTCGGGTGCATCATATATGCTAGCACAACATCAGCTTGTTTACAAATCTGTAATGAGTTTATTGCTATCGGATGCATCGTTCTTAATAGGGGCCTCATATTATCATAATCAGATAACTTAACCACTTTTCTTTTAAGAAAATTGTCATGTTGTGGGTTTATCTTTAATTCGTTATTGTATAATATACAAATGCTATTTGAACAATTTTTAAATTCCTTAATTATATTTTCATCAAGATTAAGTTCTTTTTTCTTTTTCAAATACATATCAACATCATGTTTCTCTAACAACCTGCATACCTTATGTGCCCACTCTAAATTGTATTTAGCAATACAATTTGTGTAAAAATCGTCATTTACTATTATTTGATATTCATCAGGTCCGGTAACAGAATTAATATGACCTACACCATTTATTATTGAAACTTTATCAAGTCACATTTTAGCAGTTTCAATAATAACATCAAAAGCATATTTAAATAGAAAATCATTATCTTTTGTTATTTTATAGTAATTAACAAATGCATATACTATATCTCCATTTATATGATATTGTGCTGTCCCCGCTGGATAATATGTGCTAGTTTCATTACCATTTATTGTTCTTCAAGGATACATTGCACCCTGGTGGCCTAAAGTGTTGGCTATTTTTTTTGCGGCTGCTAGAGTATTAAATCTAAAAAGCAATAACTGCTTTGCTAACTTGGGATTAATCAAATTTAGTGGATTGATTAAATATATTTCAGTATCTCAAAAATAGTGACCTCCATATCCCTCTCCACTTAATCCTTTTGCGGGTGTGCTTGTTCAAGGAAGTTTACCAGAGTTTGCAAAAACTTGAAACATATTATAGTTATTGTATAACTCTATTTTGGGGTCCTCAGTCACTAACCTGGTATCTGCTATATCTCAAAATTCAGTTATAATTTTTTTATTGTCATTTTTAAGTTGCTCATATGAATATGTTTTTATTTTATTTAATATTTTTTGTTTATTTTTGAATTCTATTTTTTGATACTTTTCATCATACAACACGTTTTTTTTAATAAATTTGATTGGTGATTTCGATATTTCACCTTCATAAATTAAATGATCACTTGAAATATTTTTTAATTGTTCCAAACCCTCCACAGTACTAAAGAACAAATATTTTGATTTAGATTTTTTTGTTTTATATACAATTGACTGAGTATTAGCATTGCATTCTTCATTATCAATATTAAAAAATTGGGAAAAACTTGAAGAAATATCATTTGGAATTTCTCGATCTCCCTCTATATCCTTGTAATGTAACGGAAATTCAATTTTAATTTTATGATTTTTATCAAAATTTGTATTAATATTTATATCTTGATAAAACATTTCATAATTTCTAAATGAGATTATTTTTTTAAATGTGAAAGATATATCATTTTTTTTAAAACATGAGAAAGTATATGACCTAATAATTTCCGCTGTCTCAAGGTCATATGTCATATTATAATTTGAAATATTGTCAATTTTAAATATAAATCTTTCGCCGTCTATGTAAATCTCAATTTTTTGTATATCAACAACAGGCATCATTCTTTGATATAAATCAGGATAACCCGTGTACTTTGCAGCATACGTAATATCAATTAATTCATAAAATGCATTAATATAAGTTCCAGGTATAGACTCAATATTTTTTTCAATTCCTTCCTCAAAGCTTCCGCGCATTCCTATATACCCATTTGTTAGTGTATAAATTGATTCATCGATTACATATGAATTTTTATTGAATTCTGTTTTTTTAATTGTTTTCATATTTCACCTTATTCCTAAAACAATATATCTCTTGTTCTACTATTTTGTACAATTTTTTTATATGCAAATATACCATAAAGCAATAAAAATAAATTTAATGTCAGCACATTTGAAATTACAATTATAAATAATAATAAGTACTCTTTATTTGATGTGTTCTTTGTATAGATATTAATTTTAGTTTTTATAAATCAAGTGTAAGTAGATGATATGAATGCTTGAAGAAAAACCACAATTATAAATAATTGTCATAAGAAAAATCTATGTTCTGTTCCAATGTATGCAATTACCAGGATGTAACATATTAACGATACCCAAGCAATTGCTACACTTGAATCTAATATAAATTTTGTTTTTTCTCTATTAGTCTGTTTACTCACAAAAGATCCTTTTATTTTATTTTAATAATTCTGCCGCTTTAAGATCTAAATTGAATTTTTTAAAATAATCAATTTTAGAAAGAGCCATTGTTAAGAATATTGAAATTGCCGCGGCTGCCACCATTGAAATCATAAATCATGTATATCCGGTTCCAATTCATGTTGTTACACCAGGAATTTTTGATTTCACCTGAACATTTAAGATACCAAGTCAAGCTCCATTTCCAGAGTTATAAGAACTAGTACCAGAAATTACAGCAATTTCTAAGGCTACACTTGAACCTACACACGCTCCCACAAATGGATACATATGTTTTAAATTAATTCCGTACATTGCAGGTTCGGTTACACCCAAATAGGCAGAAATTACCGCTGGCACACCAACATCTTTTGCTCTTGGGTCATCTTTATTGCAAATTATATAACCAAGTACAGCAGAACCTTGTGCAATTGCTTGTCCACACGTTCCTATGAACAAGAAGTTACCACCATTTTGAATTGTGTCTTGTATAAAGATTGCATTAAATAAATGATGCGTTCCAGTTAATACTATTGGTGCATATAAAAGTCCAATAATAAATGCAAAGAAGTATTTTGCAACAGAATTTGTGAATGATCAGGACACAGCATATCCGATAGCAGAGGCTATTACATAGCCAATTGGTCCTATAATAAACATTGCTAAAATATATGTTGGTATAATTGTCACTAGTGGAACTAATATCTGACTAAGGTAAGCTGGAGATTTATCTTTTATCCATCTATTTATATATACTCCAATAATTCCAATTGCAAATGCTGGAATTACTTGTGCTGTATATTGAATTTTTCAAGGATATTTCATAAATCCGAAGTCAAATGCTGCCTCAGTACCTTTTGATTGTAGATTACCCACAATATCCCATATTCATATACCATTATTACTTCCCAATGAATCAAAGGTACTTATTAATGGTGGGACCAATAAACAAAGTCCTATCACAATCCCAAGAACCTCGTCTCCATCCATTTTTTTAAAAATACTTCAGCAAATATGCACTGGTAATCACCAAAAACAAACTTGTGCTGGTATTCATAAAAACGCATCTAATCCATTACAAAATTGACTATGCTTTGTAATTACATATCCGTTATAATCAGCCTCAAGAATATTTCTAAAGCCTAATATTATACCACCTGCAACAAGTACGGGTATAATTGGAATGAAAATTTCACCTAGAAAATTCATTCCTCTAAGAAATAAATTACCATGTTGGTCATTTGCTTGTTGTTTTGCCTCACTTTTCGTTGATGAACTTATCCCGGTTATTGCAACAAATTTTTCATATATTTTTGGAACCTCTGGTCCTATAATGACTTGAAATTGTCCGGACGCTTTAAATGTCCCCTTAACAAGTTCTAATTTGTCTATTTCAGCAATTTGTAATAGTGTATTATCTTTTAAAACAAATCTAAGTCTTGTCAAACAATGTGCAACAGAAATAACATTATCTTTTCCACCAAGAGATTTAACTAAAGTTTCACATCAAATATTAATATCTGGTATGTGATTTATCTGATTATTATTTTTTGACATAATAAATTCTCCGATATAAATAGTAAATAGTAATATTACTCTTAGTAGATATTTGAATAAAGAATATATTGTAACTATTATATGAAAATATTTTCCTATAATATTTTTATTTAAATTAAAAATGTGGTAGTTAAAAATTAAACTTATAAGCTATTATGTCTTTTCAACAAATATCTTCTAATCTAATTATTTATAACTTCCTTTCTACTTTTATTATTACAAATAATAAATATATTACAAGTGATTTTATCTATTATATAGGAAAAATAAAAATTCTTATTCAGAATAACAAAAAATCTAAACATTTAATGTTTAGATTTTGTTTGAGATTATTAATTTCGATAATATGATTTTTTATTGTAATCATAAATTTTACTTGGGACACTATTTAATGCTCCTATATAAAAAACATTATCATTGCCAACAATAGAATAAAATAAATCTATATCTTCAAGATATGGTTGACTTGATATATTTGCACTTGATGAATAGATAGGCCCAGTTTTTTTTATTATCCTCTTTATAATTCCATCCCTAATAATTCTAACTGAAACATTACTTTTGGTTACTCCTTTTAAAATTACGGTTGTTTTATGATTGGATTTTATAAACTTTTTGCTATATTTATTTATAACTACAATATTTTTTATTTGCCTAAATCTTGTAAACAATACTATTAACTCTTGATTTTCCCGCCTTTTTTTTAGTCTATTAATGTGTGTCATATTTTTATCAGAATATAACATTGAGATCCCGTAAATTGTATCTGTTGGGATAATTACTGCTTCATTGGCCTTTAATTTAGAGATTGCTTTTTTAATCATTTTTACTCTCCAAAATAAAATATCTTCAGTTTTTTTGATAATCTTTTTTGTAGGTAACCTTTATATCGTGCGGAACCATTTTTGAAATATCGTTTTTTTGCCGATAACCAAACTCACAATAAATCTTTAGTTTTTTATTTAATGAGAAACATTCACTAATTTTAGAAAATAAAATATTGAAATAATATAAACCGTTATCTTTGGAAAATATTGCTTTATGTGGTTCCCACTCTTTTACAGATTGAGAAACATTAATGTCATTAATATCAATATAAGGCGGGTTTAAAATAATTAAATCAAAATTTTTAGACTTGGTAATTATTAACTTTTCAAAATATCCACGCAAAACTAAAACATTACCTTCTTTAATATTACTCTTTGCACATTTAAGAGCTTTTTTACAAATATCAATTAATTCTAATTTTTTTAATTGAACATTATTGAGTACTGATAAACCAAGTGCTCCACTACCGCAAAAAAATTCACAAACCTTTTCTGGTTTATTATTTGTTATTATATCCTCTATCATTGCCTCACTATCTTGTCTGGGTATAAAAACACCCTTTTTAATATTGAAGTATGATTTATAAAAAAAAACTCTCCTTAAAATATATGGCAATGGTTCATTATTATTATATCTCTTTAATATATGAGAAATTATTCTCTCATCATTCTCATTAAAAATCATATCATCCTTTGTGATAAAAATTTTGTCATTTAAAAATGAAATAACAGAATTAAAATCATGTCTATTTCTAAATTTTAATAAATATTTAGACTCAATTTCGTGGTATCTACTCATCAAATTGTTCACTTATCTTTTCTTTCTTTTCATTATTTAAAAGCTCAGAAATTATTTCTTCCATATCACCTTCCAAAAATCTATCTAATTTGTTGATGCTCATACCAATTCTGTGATCGGTTACACGATTATCTGGAAAATTATATGTTCTTATTTTTTCACTTCTATCCCCACTACCAGCAGATTTTCTTAACTTACTCTCTGCTTCTCTTTTTTTCTCGAGTTCTGCCTCATAAATTTTAGCTCTTAACATTGTCATTGCAATATCTTTATTATCGTGTTGACTTCTACCATCTTGTGATGAAGAAACAATTCCTGTAGGTATATGAGTGACTCTAACAGCTGAGTCTGTTGTATTAACATGCTGACCGCCAGCTCCAGAAGCTCTATATGTATCAATTCTCAAATCAGATTGCTTAATAATTACTTCAACATCACTTACTTCGGGGAGCACAACAACAGTAGCGGTAGACGTTTGGATTCTCCCTTTAGATTCAGTTTTTGGTACTCTTTGAACTCGATGTGCACCGGCCTCAAACTTCATTTTTGAAAAAACCTTATTGCCTTTAATTATAAATGATACTAAACTATAACCTCCAGCCTCAGAAATATTTTCGGCCATCGTTTTTATTTTTCAATTATTTTTTTCTGCGTATCTCATATACATTCTATATAAATCACCCGCAAATATATTTGCCTCATCTCCACCAGCGGCACCCCTAATTTCTATAATCACGTTTTTTTCATCATTTGGGTCTTTGGGGACCAATAACAACTCAATTTCCTTCTCAATCTCGGTTAATCGATGATTTGATTCTTCGAGTTGAATTTTAGCAAATTCTCTCATTTCCGGGTCTTTTTCATTTTCAAGCAAATCTCTAGCATCATTAATGCTATTTTCTGTTAATAAAAATTCTTGATATACATCATAAAGCCCAGTAAGATTAGATCTTTCCTTATTAAATTGCATAACCTTTTTTATATCAGTCATTACATCTTCATTAAGTAATGATTGGTCAATTTGTTCACAACGTCTTTTAACTAACTCGAGCGCTTCTCTTGTTTTTTGATTCATATCTTACTCCTAACTATTCTGGTCTGATATAACATTTACGACATCGAGCCTCATATTTTTCATTTCCTGAAATTAAAATTGTTGGCTCATCAGATTTTGCTGGTACACCGTTAACTATTCTTTGTGTTCTATTTGCATCAGCACCACATTGAAAACAAACGGCAAGTAGTTTATCAACAACTTCTGCACTACTTAGAAGCTTATCTACATTCTTAAAGGGATTGGACCTAAAATCCTTATCTAAGCCATTAACAATAACAATCACGCCTTGATTTGCCAGCATTTCAATTACATCAACTATTCCCTCATCAAGAAATTGAACCTCATCAATACCAACAACCTTAACAGGTTCCTTTTTAACAGTTTTATGATAATAATCTAAAATTTTATGTGAATTTTCAACATTAATACATTCCAATTTAGCACCAGAATGCGAGATAATATGTTTTTCTGAGTATCTTGTATCAATCAATGGTTTGAATACAATTGTTTTGTTTTTTGCAAATTTATGTCTATGAATGCGTTTTATAAACTCTTCAGTTTTTCCAGCAAACATGCAACCGGTAATAAGTTCAATTCAACCTGTGCTATTAAAATTTCTTATTGTATTCATACATTAAACCCCTTCACTTAATAATTTTCTTATTTCAGACAATATAATTTTTATTTCAGACAATGCTTTAATCTCAAAACCACTTGCTAAAATATGACCTCCGCCGTTTCACTTTGTTGCGATTTTGTTAACATTATAATCTCTACTTCGAATTGATACTTTTATTATTTTGTTTTCTTTTACGTGTACAATAAATCATACTTTAATTTCCTTAATAGATGACAATGTATTTAAACATGTTTTTGCTCTTTCTTCTGTAAGTCCTTTAAAATTTTTTTTTCTTAAAATAATATATGCAATTTTATTATCCATAAAGTATTTAGATTTTGAAAACATCTTTTGTTTAAATTTAACAACGTTTAGGCGTTGTAAATACAGTTCATCATAAATTTCATTTATCTTTATTCCGGTTCCAATTAGAATCTTAGCTACTTCAAAAGTATCCTCATTAACATTTTTAAACAAAAACCTTCCCGAATCGGTTATTAAACCTTTATAAAGATAATATGCAGCTTTTGTAGAAATTGTAAAATTGTTTTTCTTTGCCCAAAGAGTAATAACCTGCGTACAAGCAATGGCGGTATGATCAACCAATTTATTATCACCTGCAAAATTATCATCCTCTTGATGGTGATCAATCTTAAATATAGATTTTGCATCTCTATAATGGGGGAAATCAATTCTGCCAATATTTGCCAAATCAACAGTTATCAATAAAAATTCTGAAATATCACTTATTTTAAAATCACTTACAATTCCATCGCATTGTTCTCCAACAACATAAACCTTCTTATTTTTATAATTATCGATTATAATTTCTTTGAGTCCATAAGCACTTCCAAAAGCATCTCAATCAGGCGAAACATGTTTAGCAATAACAATATTATTATATTTTTTTATTAATACATCTAGTAAATCGTTTGTTTTCATATTGCTAACCGCCATTTTCTTCTATTATAATTGATTTTGGTCTAAGATATAGTTTAACTCTTTCATTTTTCTTGTATTTATCTTTTGAGTAAAATAGAAACTTGTTGCCAAATTCATCTTCACCTTCAATTAGGTTTGGATCAATACAATTTTTGTTATCATTAACCTTAATATTAAATTTGTAAAATGAATCGGTAGACTTTGTTAATTCAAAAGGATTTATAAATATGTCATTCTCTCCTTCAAACAAACCTTCAAGGTTAAATTTTATTTTTTGATTATTTATAAATAAACTACCATTTTCTTTTATAATTTTTAAATTATTTGTATTTTTAAATATCTTAATGTTTTTAGAAAGTAATTCTTTTCCCTGAATTTTTAAAATCTTTTGCTCTTTAACTAAATAAACATCTTTATCAAGATTATAAATATTTTCAAAATTGCTATCAATTATAATAATTGATATTGAATCATTCAAGCGAATAATATTGTTTAGAACATCAAAGAAATATCTTTTTTCCCTTATATTAAGCATGCTTAATACATTAATAAGAAATAGATTTTTCTTCTTTAAGAAGATAGATTTTAATAGTGACATAAATATAGAATTTATCCCTTTTATATCAAAAGATAAATTATTAATAATTATGCCGTAGGTATCGCATTGTTTATTTACTCATTCTCAAATTTTTAAAGAAATGGTATTATATTTTTTACTAAGTTCTTGTTTTTCAATTTTAAAATATTCTTGGTCAATGTAGGTAATATCGTCTGCTATTATATCTTTGTGGTATGAATGAATTAACTCTATTACTTTTCCTTTTAAAATATCCCCCTCACTTTGTAAAGTTTCAACTATTATTTTGTCTTGTTTTTTTGTAAATTCATATCTTTGGTCCTTTGATAAAATAGTTCAGTCACTTAATATTTTAAATAATTTTTTAATTGTTAAATTTTTGTCTATATTTTTTAATGAATTCGATAATAGTATTTTAATGTTTTTTAACTCTCTTTTAGTTTTTAAAATTTTTCTTTTAATTAATCTAATTTTTAGGTCCAATAAGCTTAGAACCTCTCTGACCACATATTCTTGTTCTCTAAATTTTAAGTGTTTTCTAATTTTTTTAAAATCTTTGTTTTTTGACTTTGTTATATTATATTCGCACATACAACTAGAATTTAGATCTAACAAATGATAAACCTTATCCCATACACTTTGATGAAATCGCTCCTCAATGGTAAGGTTTAATATAGACTCTTTTGTTTGGTAAAAATCTTTTAGAATATTTTTAAATTCTTGTTTATACTTTTGTTTATCAATTTGTATGTTATTAAACTTACAAATGTAATCTAGATATTCCTGAAGTCATTTTTTTTCAATTTTAATGCTAGAATCAACAAACTCGCTCACCAATTTATTAATACTATCACGCAAATTGATACTGGTTTGTGAACCATTTGCTTTTAAATAATTTAAATACTTATATCTTCTTATAATATAATCTTCCTTGACATATAAATAAAAATCGTGGTTAAAAAATAAGCAAAAAAACATTCAGTACTTTGCGTTTAATATCTTTGTGAATATTTCCTTTTTTATAAATGCATTTCTTTTTTTTATTCAATATTTGTCAAGAGCAACATCATCATTGATAAGAATATCACCAGAAATGATTGTTTTATTTTTTCCCTTTAAAAATTTAATTAGTCATTTAGAATCGGATTTGTAGTTATAAAAAACATTAACAATTTCCTTATTTTCGACATTAAAATCAAGTTGTTCCTCAATTTTTTTGTTTTTAATGATGATCTTATCTGTTTTAAATGACATAAATTCTCCCTATAATAAAAAGAAATTACTCCTTAGAAATACAAAAAGACAAGAATAATTCTTGGCAATTTTCAATTATCTAAAGAATAATTTGTGATTTTTCTTTTTTAGGCTTCTCATTCTTTTTATTTTCTGCTTTTTTAATTTCACTCAATTCTTTTTGCTTTGCTACTATTGCTGCCTGTTTTGCATATTTTTCTTTAAATTTTTCAACTCTTCCCTCAGTGTTTGAAAAGTTTTGTTTACCAGTATAAAATGGATGACATTTAGCACAGGTATCAACTCTCAACTCATCTGACTTAGTAGATAATGCAGAAAATTCACTTGCACAAACAGTGCAAATAAACTTTGCATCGAAAATTTTCGGGTGAATGTCTTTTCTTGGCATATTATCTTTCTCCTTTTTTCTTTATTGCTTTTATATAGTATCATAAATTAATCAATTTTTTTGTAAAATAAGCATATTTTTTATATTAAATTTGGTATTATTATATTGATAGTGGTGGTAATTTTGAAAATAATAAGCGATGATATCGTATATTTTTCTAAGCATACCATAGAAAAATCAGTATTTATTACATTAGTCAAAAAAATAAAAAGTAAGGTAGACCTTATAGATTTTATAACAAATTATACAGATAATAAGGCTAGCCATAACGTTATCGCTTATAGATATCGCGAAAATGATAATTTATATTTATCATATAAAGAAGACGGCGAACCATATGGAACATCTGGAAAATCACTACTCAACGTTATAGAAACCGTGGACCTTGAAAATGTTATTGTCTTAGTAAAAAGATACTATGGTGGCAAAAAACTTGGTAAAGCTCTTCTATCAAGAGCATATAGAAAAGGTTTTTTGTATTTATTAGGGAATGATATTCGATTAGAAAATAAAATTAACACTCTTACAGCAAGAATAAAATTTCATATCAAAAATATAAACAAGGTTAATTATATACTATCAAATAATAAGATTGTCATTATTAAAAAGACATATGTTGATAAGTACTGTAAAATGGAAATATCATTACCAATGGAAACAAATCTTTTAGAAGAGTTTTCAAATTTATTTATGGTTGAATATTACAATAAATAAGGAGATAATATGGAAAATAAAAAAAATAAAATTGCTATAATCGATGGATATCATTTATTACATAGAGGTTATTATGGACCTTTAAAACAAGGTTTTAAAACAAAAAATAAGGATGGGCATTTGGTAAACTCTGTTTTTGTTTTTGCTTCAAGGATATTGAAGATGATAAAAAGCAATGAATATTGGTCAATAATAGTCGCATTTGATATTTCAGGCGCTTGCTGAAGAACTGAATTATTTGAAAAATACAAAGCAACTAGAAAAGACACACCCTTAGATTTGGTACCTCAGATGCAAATTGCGCGAGACTTTTTAACAGCGGTTAATATCCAATGATTTGATAAACAGAAATATGAGGGTGAGGACATAATTGCAACAATTGCAAAAAAGGCAATTTCCGAAAATTTTAAGGTTGATGTTTTCACAAATGATAAGGATTTATTTCAATTAGTAACAGAAGATATTAATGTTATTGTACAAAAAGATAAGAAAACACCTCCCCAAAGAGTGGACCCCGATTATGTTAGAAGAGAATTTGGTGTGGAGCCGCCTCAGATAACAGATATGAAAAGTTTACTAGGTGATAGTTCAGATAATATTAGGGGGGTAAAAGGTCTAAAATATGCTTCAGCTATATCCTTAATAAATGAGTATGGTTCAGTTGAGTATATAATAGATAACATAGAGGAACTACCAGGTAATGCTAAATCAAAAATATCTTCAGCTATTGATCAAATTATAATGAATAAAAAGTTAACAACAATTTGTAACGATGTTGAATTAGAAAATGTTAATTTTAAGAAATTAAATGTTAATTTTATAAAATATATTAATTTTCTTAATGAAAATGGTATGTATGCGCTTGATAAACAAATTCGACCTTTGTTTTTAGAAAAAATAGAGGAATTAAAGGCTAAAAAATTTGATTTAACAATTAATACATAACAAAAATAAGCTTACATTTATCATATGTAAGCTTATATATTAATTAAAAAAGTTAATATAAGCAAAATAACACAAAATATTCTACAAATTTAAATATAATAAATGTATGAAGAATAACGTAAAGCATTTAATAGTCTTGCTAGTGGTAACGATTATATATTTTGGTTACTCTGCTTGAATTGATGGAAACGCGATATATAATATAAATGGTACGCAAATGTCATCTACAAGCTGAGCTAATATTATAAATAACATATGTAAGGATGCCCACGTTAATAAGAATGATAGCTTGGAAACAAATATTGATTATATACGCAAGATAATTGTGTTAGCAAATTTAAATACACATTCTAACACTTATATTCTACGAGGTTTTATGGCTCCAAATTCATTACTTAAAACTCTCTTAGAACCATTTAAATTAATTTTGGTTGGTGGTGTTTTTGCATCATTTATTCCATTGTTCAAACAAGTATTTTTTTCAAAAATAATTGAAATTAATAAATATTTAAAAAATAAAAATCAGAATATATTGTATAATTTTGATTCAACAATTTTATTTGCAAAGGAATTAAAAGATCAAATTGACAAAAATAACTCTAAAGGAGCAAAAATAACACTTATTAAATACAAATCTTTGATTTTAAAGCCTGTGTTTTTTGAAAATTTTATTGATGAAATTACACAAACAATTACTAGATTTAACAATATAGATATATATAGCGAAAAAATAGATTATATTATTTCTTCTTTAGAAGAAATTCATGAATTAGAAATTTATCATATCAAAAATCCTAAAGTTAAAAAAGAGTTTATGTACGATTTAAAAAGAGCTAGCGATATAACCTCTGTTCATTCAAAGTATGTTATAAATTATTACATATCATTCATAAATCTACAAGAAAAAGGTGGATGAAAAATATTTAGTTTAATGATGTTAAGATTTTATTTTATTGCAATTGTGGCGATTATCCCTTCTGTGGCGATGGTCTTTTTTACAAATCAAATGCTTGAGATATTTGTAAAAAATATGAACGAAAATATAAGAGTATTTATTTCTATATTTATCTCATTGATTTTATGAACAACAATTTCAATTATCATTCATTCATTATATGTGTTTTTAAATAATAAGCATATAGGGCAAAAAAAACTCTTATTGGTTCCAGCAATTATATATTACATATTAGTTTTTATTCTCGCAACAGTAGCTTCATTTGGAGTTTATAATATTTATGGGGTTGGTAATATTTATAAATATAATTCAGTTGCAAAACTGTGAAGTTTTTTGGGTTCATTATGCTATATGGTTTTGGGATCAACAATTGTTTTGTACACAATAGCAACTTTAATCGACACATTTAAATTAACTAATAAATTAACAAAGGAGGATTTAATAAATGGTATAATTATACCTATAATTATCCTATTAATAACAACGATAAATAATATTATAATATGCTTTGATGTTCTTGATATAGAAAATTATCTCCAAACAGCAAACATAATTTTATTAACTTCTTACTGATTGTATATTTGATTTTCTGGCTTTCTTGTTTCAAATATAAATTTTTATTGGATACAAAAAAATAAATAAAAATCAGTTTTCTATAACTTGAATATACTTTGTCAAGTATACAAAATGTTTTTTTATAAATTTAATGTCATTTCCTCTTTGAAATGACATTAAATTTGGAAAGGTAAATATCTGCTAGGGTATGTTCATTGCTTTTGATAGTTATTCTTTCATAGTTATAATAACGTATATATTTATCAACAATCCTACAAACATCCGAAAATGTTTTTTGATATAGAACATGTTTATACTCAGTTTTTAATTGAGAAAAAAATGTTTCTGCTACAGCCTTGTCAATAGAGTTACCCGGTCTTGATAATGAGATAAATAATTTTTCTCTTTTAGAAAATCGTCTAATTCAAATTGAAGTATATTGATGACCATTATCATTATGAATTATTTCTGGTTTACTATTATCGTGATATTGTTAGGCCGCCTTTCATGTATCCATATAAAGTTTGTTATCATTTATTTCAGATACTTTATCCAACAATAAATTTAGTTTTTACATCCTTTAAAATACTCAAGTATGCAAATTTATTACTATATTTTATATGGTGACATCAGTTACTCACAATTCATTTTTTTGATAAAGATCTCATGTCTATTAACAATATTAGTATAACCGCTATTACATTTTTTAATCTCAACTGGTTTTTTAAATCTTTTTTTGACTCTTATCCTTGATTTTAGGCCTAAAATTCTCATATATCTTGCTATTTTAGACTGACTAATTTGCATTGTTCTATTTAAAATGAATTTTATTCGTGGAGAACCATACAAACCATCGTGATAATTAAAAATAATCTGTATTTTTTTAGCCAAGCTTAAATCAAAATCTATTTGATGCTTTTTTTCCATTTTTAATCCAGCGATTATAAGAAGCTCTTGTTATTATTACGATTTTGCAGAATTATAAATTTTATGTATATTTTTATATTTTTAAATAAATTCATATTTATTAAAAAATATTTTTTTGGTGTAAGTTTCCCATCATCTCATCAAACTTTTTTAAAATTCAAGTTCGAACTCTTTCTTTTTACGTTGTTTATTTAATCTAGCGATTTCAATGTCTTTTAGATCTTTAATAGTTGTTAATTTTATCCCCTTGTTTTTAAATTTACCGGTATTATTTTCTAATGCTTTTTTCCATAAATTTCATAATCCAAACCATCTTCTCACAGCGTTATATGAGACATCATTTTTCTCAGCTAAAATTCTAAATTTTAAACCCTAGTCAAAGTGCTGCTTGACAATTATTAATTTTTGTTCCTTTTTTAGAATATTTGACTTGTTTCCTTTTAAATTTGCCATAATAAAAATCTCCTACATATACAATAATTTTATCTCAAAACTAAACCAATTTTTAGAAATTGCTTTTTGTTTTTTTATTATTGTATACATAAGAGATTATATTTAGTTTTCTATAACTAATTTTTATTGATTATTAATTTGTTCTTTTATAATATATTATTTAGAAAATTCAGCAAAATTAGCTATTATTGTTACGCCTAATTTATTAATTTGAACAATGCCACTATCAACGGAAACAAATTTAAAATTTGAACCGTCATTAGTAAAATGTAATTTTCCAGGTGATAAACTTGTTAATATTGGTGCATGATTTTTCAATGCGGTCATTTCCCCTGCAATTGTTTTTAAATTTATACTTTGTATATCCTCTTGGTCAACTAGTGTTTCTTGTGGTGTGATGATTGTGAGTTTAAAACTATCCATTTTTCTTGCTATCCTCAAACACCTTTATAACTTCGTTTATTGATCCACAATAGAGGAACATATTTTCTGGTATATGGTCAACTTCACCATCTAAAATGGCCTTGAAAGATCTTACAGTTTCAGATAAGGATACAAGTTTTCCTTTTTTTCCAGAAAATTTTTCAGCAACAGCAAAGGGCTGAGACATAAAATTTCTTATTCTTCTTGCTCTTGTAACTGTTAATTTATCTTCTTCTGATAATTCATCTATACCTAGAATAGCTATAATTGATTGTAGACCCTTATATGTTTGTAAAGTAGATTGAGCTTTTAATGCAGTATTATAATGTTCTTCACCAACTATTTGTGGGTCTAACATTCTTGACCCACTATTAAGGGGGTCAATGGCTGGATAAATTCCAAGTGCTGCTATCCCCCTATCTAAAACAACTTTCGCATCAAGATGAGCAAATGTGGTTGCAGGAGCGGGGTCAGTTATATCATCGGCAGGAACATAAACAGCTTGAACAGAAGTTATAGAACCTTTTTTTGTTGATGCAATTCTTTCTTGTAATACTCCCATTTCTGTTGAAAGTGTTGGCTGGTACCCAACCGCCGATGGCATACGTCCCAATAGAGCCGAAACCTCACTTCCCGCTTGTGTAAACCTAAATATATTATCTATAAATAACAATACATCCTGGTGCTTTTCGTCTCGAAAATATTCAGCAATAGATAATCCTGTCAAGGCAACTCTCATACGCGAACCAGGCGGTTCATTCATCTGACCAAACACTAAACATGTTTTATCAATAACACCTGCCTCAATCATTTCATAATAAAGATCATTTCCCTCTCTTGTTCTTTCACCAACTCCTGCAAAAACAGAAATTCCACCATGTGCTTTTGCTATATTATTTATCAATTCTTGAACAAGAACAGTTTTACCAACTCCAGCTCCACCAAAAAGACCTATCTTTCCACCTTTTGCAAATGGTACCATGAGATCAATAACCTTTATACCAGTTTCTAATATTTCTGATTTAGTTGATAATTCTTCATATGTTGGCGCTGTTTTATGAATACTTCTTGTATTTGTATAATCAATTTTTTTATCAATTTCATCGATCGATTCCCCAAGGACATTAAACATTCTTCCGAGAACTTGTTCTCCAACAGGAACCATTATTGGACCCATTGTATTAACAACCTCCATATCTCTGTATAACCCGTTTGTTGATCCCATAGCAATCGCTCTTACCATTTCATCTCCAACGAATTGTACAACTTCCATTGATAACTTAATATCCTTTGTTTTTATCTGGAGCAAGTCATATAGTTTTGGAAGTGTTTGTTCGTCAAATTTAACATCGACAACTGGTCCAACAACTTGAACAACTTTTCCAATTGGTTTTTCTTTTGTATTAGCCATTATAATATTCTCCTCTATTGTTATCCTTGTGCATTTGTTCCGGCAACAATCTCTGTAATTTCTTGTGTAATTTTTTCTTGTCTTTTTCTATTATATTCAAGTGACAATTTTTCATTAATTTCATCACCATTTTTATTTGCAGATTCCATAGCGTTTCTACGAGAAGAAAATTCAGATAGTTGTCCCTCAATAAAAGCACCATATATTAAAGTGTTTAAATATAATGATACGGTGGAATTCAATATTTCATCTGCGGATGGTTCAAATTCATAAATCATATTTCCTCCTTGTGATTCCTTCTTACTTTTTGCTATCGGAAACACATTTGTTATTTTTGGTTCAGTTGTCATATTGTTGATAAAATGCTGATATATTATTTTAATTGATTGAAAATCATTATTCAAATAACCTTCTAATAGTTTATTTGCTATTGGTTTGGACATATCTGATGTAAAATCAACATCTAAATTTAAATAGCTATCCCATATTTTGTATTTATTTGAATTGCAGTATGAAACCACCTTAGAACCTATAGCATATATCAAATCATTTTCCTTTATATTTTGCGATAACTTCTTATGGGTACCAGAATTATAACTACCACACATTCCCAAGTTTGAGCCAACAATTACTCAAAGCGTCTTATCAATATGTCTTTCAGCGGATCCTAAATAAGGAGATCTATCAGCGTTTGAAATTATTTCAATAAATACTTCATAAACTTTTTCGACATATTTAGATATATTTACTGTTTTTTTTCCTATTTTTTTTAGTTTAGCGGTTGCAACCAGTTCCATAGCACCAGTTATTTTTAATATTTCTTTAACATCTTGGATGTCACTTTTAAGATTACTTAGATTTGCCATTTATAATTTCTTATATTCTTCGATTGAACCATACTGTTCCGGTTTATATCCGCTAATTTTCATAATTTCTTTTTTTAGGACAATAATAATTTCTTTTTTTATTAATTTGTCTAATTCTTCGGTATATGATTTCTCTAAAGTTAATTGCTTTAACAATGACTGGGCAGTGCCATCATTGTTAAAATGGTTTAATAATGCCTCTTTGAAATTACCCATCAATTCATGTGGCAATCATTTGGTAACCTTTAGTTGAATTGCATACAATATTATAGACATTGTAATCTGATTTATTGGTGTATATTGTTTTTGCTTTAATAATTCAACAATTCTTTTACCGTTTTCTAAAATAGATTTTGTATTCTCATCCAAATCACTTCCAAACTTCGAAAAAGCTGCAAGTTCATAATATTGAGCTAATTCTAACTTTAAAGATCCAGATTTTTGTTTAACAGCTCTTATTTGTGCAGTTGAACCAACCCTTGAAACCGATAGACCAGTATCTAAAGCCGGTCTTATTCCAGAATTAAATAATGACTCAGTTAAAAATATTTGGCCATCAGTAATTGAAATAACATTGGTGGGAATATATGCTGAAATATCTCCGGCCTGAGTTTCAACAATTGGTAGAGCGGTAATTGAACCCCCTCCATATTGTTGATTAACTCTAGCCGCTCTTTCAAGGAGTCTTGAATGAAGATAAAACACATCACCTGGATATGCCTCACGTCCCGGAGACCTTCTTAATAGTAATGATAATTCACGATATGCCACAGCGTGTTTTGATAAATCATCATAAACAATTAATACATCTTCACCATTTTCCATTCAATATTCCGCTATAGCTACACCAGCATATGGTGAAATATATTGAATTGGTGCGGGTTCTGAGGAACAAGCACTTACAACAACAGTGTATGACATGCAACCAAGGCTTGTTAAACGTTCTACTATTTGAGCAACTGTTGATTCTTTTTGCCCAATTGCCACATATACACATTTTACCTTTTTACCTTTTTGATTTATAATTGCATCGATTGCTATAGCGGTTTTTCCTGTTTGTCTATCTCCGATAATCAATTCACGTTGACCTTTACCTATTGGAACAATGGCATCTATTGAAAGAATTCCTGTTTCCATTGGTTGATCAACAGATTTTCTAGACATAACACCGGGTGCAACTCTTTCAACTGGGTAATGTTTTTTAGATTTGATATCCCCTTTACCATCGATTGGAATACCCATACCATTAACAACTCTGCCTAATAGTTCATCACCAACTGCAACCTGTATAACCTGTCCAGTTCTTTTTACAGGATCTCCTTGCTTTATATCCTTTGAATCACCTAAAACAGCAATACCAACAGAACCCAATTCTAGGTTCATAACAATACCATAAATATCATTTGAGAATAGGACAAGTTCATTCATAACCACTTTATCCATTCCAAAAACAACAGCAACTCCATCACCAACGGTTCCTACAGTTCCTTGTTCAGATTGTATTATTTTACTGCCATATTGCTCTATATTCTTTTTGATCACTTCTGCAATTTCAGAAATTTTTATTGCCATAGAATAACCCCTATTACTTTCTATCTAAAATTGTTCTAACACTTTTTTTAAGGTCGTGAGAAATTCCCTTTATACTTCCATCAATAAAATAGTTTTGCACTTTAACTGCTACACCACCAATTAATGATTTATCAATTACATTTATTAACTTTACATCAAGATTGATCTTTTTAGAAATCTTATCCTCTATTTTCTTTATATCCACCTTTGAAAGTTCGTAAGTTGAGAATACGGTTCCCTCAACTCTATTTTGTAGCAATAACAAATCTTTTAAAACAGACTTAAATATCACTTTTATAAAATGTATTAAGTTATTGTCAATTATAAGTTTTAATGCATTAACAAGTTTTTTTTCTTTAATATACTTACCAAACGATGAGTCAATAAATTTAATTGTCATCTCATCAATATGACTTTTTCTTTTTACCAATATTCGTTCTAAATCATTTCCATAATTTCTAAATATAGTTAATATCACTTCTGAATACTCAATGTATTCTTTCTCTTTTTTATCTTCAATAGCTATTAAACATATAGCTTCGGCCCAGTTTTTAATAGCATAACTTAATTCATACATATTAACTTAAGTTATCTATAAATTGTTTTACCAATTTTTCATTTTCTTGTTTAGTTAGTTTATCACCTATTATTTTTCTGGACGCATCAAACGCTACTTGAATAATTTCTTTTTCAATATCTTGCTTTAATTTTTCTCTTTCCATTTCAATACTTTTTCCAGCATTTTCATGTAGAATCGCTATTGCCGCCTTTGCCTTTTCCATCTCAACGCTTTTATGTTTTTCAGATGCTTGAGATGCTTCAATCATTAATTCTTGTGATTTGATCTTAGCCTCTTCCAAAACTAGTTTTGCATCCATTTTTGCTTTATTAGCATCAATGTTTTTCATGGTGGCTTGATTAAGCAATTTGTTTATTTCATCAGCTTGATTTTGATTATATTGTTTAAAAGGTTTGTAAACTTTTTTTGCTATAAATAATACAATAACAGCTGAAGCAACTATATGAGCGATAAAATTAGGAAAATTAGGAAATAAATCCTTTTTAATTTCAATTATGCTTTTTATCCCCGATAGTATATTTATTATTAAAAAATTCATTGCAAACACCTACGAAAGCACGAACATTAAAAGTATTCCGATTAGTAGGGCATAAATAGCACCGGATTCAGCAAACCCAGCCATAATATACATAACCTGTGTTATTTTTTTTGATGCTTCGGGGTTACGACCAATGGCAATACATGCACCTGCACCAACTACTCCTTGACCAATACTTGCCCCAACCATACCAACACCAGTTATCCCAGCTCCTAATAGGGCAAGCCCCGAATCAGTCATAGTAGTTTTACTTGCCATTACTGGAAGCAAATTATTTAATTCTCCTGCAAAGTTTGCATAGAATATAGCTGACATTGTTATAATATCTAACATATAATTAATCTCCTTGTTTCTAATTTGCTGCTACTGCAGCGCTTTTATTTTTTATTTTTTTTGTAGTTTGTTTTTGTTTTCCATACTCATTATATAATGGTTCAGCATCTTCTGTTTCGTGAACTTCTTCACCTCAATATGCAAGTGTCAGATTTGCAAAAACAAGTGATTGAAGATATCCATCAAATAAATCAAAATACATATGCAGAAATGGAAAAACAATTATACTACCTAAATCAAATCCGCTCCAGAAGTACTTATACTCTGCATATGGATTATTTCCATCTGTATTTCAAATCTCATCAATAACTCCCGAGATCCCTTTTCCTGTTGCTACATTTCCATTAATACCAATTGTAAAAGAATAAATCAAGAGTAAGATTACAGAACCGGCTACCATATTTCCAAAAAGACGAAATGATAATGATATCAAGGGAATAAATTGGGTTATTAATTCAACGGGATTAATATACTTTTTAAAAAATACAAGTTTTTGAATTTTTATTCCATAGAAGTAAATCATTAGAAATGTTACCATTGCCATTGAAAGAGTAACGGTATAGGATGTTGCAAGTGATTCAAATCCTAATATTGAAATTAAACTCGCCGTAAATATATAGGCATATATGTATAAAATATATGGAGTTAAATATAATCTCTTACGACCTACAGAAGTAATTATCGTATCTTCTACAAATCTTATTATTAAATTAACTAGAACTAACCAACCAGCTATTGGGTGGTTACTTTTTAGTCTTCTAATTTTTATGTCATATGCAACACATATGCTACAAACTATTATAGTTGTTAATATAATCGATGTTAACTGTGGTAATATATCTCAAAGACTTTCGGTAACATCGACACTAAGTACTTTCATAATTTTAGCCTTTCTTTGTAAGAGCAAATGTTGAACTTGATATTAAAAAAACAACTATTGTTGCCATTCCAATCAATTCTCCATATATAACATTATCTTCGTGAAAAACAAAGAAAATAATAATTATAAAAAAAAATAATACACCGGTTTTTAAAACTGCAAATCCTATTTGTAAAAATGGGTTCTCGGTTTTAAAAATCAATTTTGTTGAATACAAATGTATAAGAGCATATATTCAACTTGCAAGTATACCAAATAAACACCCAATTAGTAGGTATTTATTTATTACATTAACAATGTATAGACAAGAAGTAATTGAAAATATTATAATACAACTAAATGCCAAAATAACAATCAATATTTTATTAATCTTTTCCATACGCAATTGCTCTTACTAATAATATAGTACTCTTTTTTAAATCTATTTATATTCTATTTAGAGATATTATTTAATTTTTTTATATTAATTAGATAATTTTTAATTGTTGTGTTTAAAATATAAAAATTATTTTGTACCGTAAATTCTATCACCGGCATCTCCAAGTCCTGGAACAATATATCCCTTTTCATTCAATTTTTCATCTAGGGCACCGACATAGACATCTATTTCAGGGTGATTATTAGCGAGTAGTTTTACACCCTCAGGAACAGCCACTAGACAAACGAATTTAATATCCTTGACACCTCATTCTTTTACGATATCTATTGCAGCTGAAGCGCTTCCACCAGTTGCCAACATTGGATCTACAACGACAACTGTACATCTTGCAATGTCGTCTGGAGCTTTTGCATAGTATTTAACCGGTTGTAGAGTTTCTTCATTGCGATAAAGACCTATATGTGCAATTTTACAGCTGGGCAATAGACTAACAATACCATGTATCATTCCTAAACCAGCTCTAATGATTGGAACTAAGACAACTGGTTTTTTAATTTTTTTTCCAACTGTTTTTCCAACTGGAGTTTTGATTTTTATATCAATTGTTTCTACATCTCTAAAGATTTCATACACCATTAATTGACTTATTTCATTTAAATTCTCCCTAAAATCTTTAGAATTTGTCTCCACTTTTCTCATTCTGGTTAATTTATCCGTAATAAGCGGATGATCTAAAATAATTAATCCCATTCTACACCCCTCTTTAATAATAATTTGCAAAAAAAATAAAAGATGTAAATATCTTTTATTATAAAAAATTAAACTTATCCTAGTCTTTATAAGCTCAAGACTTTTAAAAACATAATTTTTTAACAATTACTTACAATTTAATTATACCAAAATTAGAGTAAGAATACCAACATTGGTGACAATAATTTCCATTATTATTGGGAATTTATTTATAAAATGGATAATATATGATTATAAGTAAATAAAATAGGGTATTATTTTTATAGAAGTTTATAATATCCTTTCTCTCACTAAAATATGGTTAATATTGAAACTATAAAATCATTTTTAGATAATTTGTGATTAAGTTGAAATTTGCTACATATAAATATATTCGGAAACAAAAGTAACTTTATAAATTTTTGATTTTTGTATATTAATTTTTTCTTTTTTAACCACACTTTTTAAATTCATCATCGTGTGGCTTTAAGGAGTTTTGAACCTTTCTAATACTTAACATTTTACTTTTAATAATAATATTTAATCACAATTTATCAACTTGTATTTTTACATTTCAAATTCAAATTGTAATTATTTTATTCTTCTATTTTGTAATTTTAATTGTTTTAATTGAAAAAGTCTTCTAATCTTTTTACCATAATTTTTTTCTTCTTAAAATTTATCTTTCTTTGCTCAGATATATACACCAATTTAGATATAGAATATAATTTAGTTGATCTTTTATTTTTCATTTTCATCATTTTTTTAATATTTTGTGATAATGTTCTCTTATTATTTTCTTCACTATAAAAGCTAAGTTTTAAGCATTCCTGCCAATTAGTCTATTTTATTCTTTAGCGTTTTTGAGAGTTACAATAAATTCCTTTCATTTTTCTCTATTTATAGATATTAGCATTTCCCCCATCAAAGACGCACCAACTAAATTACCCAGAAAGCAAGGAATTATATTAAAAACAATCATTAGCATTGATAGAGATAACGATACATCAACCCCTGCTGTTGTGTGGAAGTGGAATAGTCACATCATCATAATATAGCCTATTATTGCTCAGTTAGCAACACTGTGTTGATATCCTACAGTAACAAATGTAAATATTAAAATGAACCACATCATCATCATAGGCCAGACACTACCTTTAGTTGACTTACCACCAATTATTGTTAAAGAAACTAATGAATTACATAATATTCCTGAAAAGAAACAAATAGCTATTGTTTTTAATATTGAGCTACTAGTAAGCCCATTTCAAACACCTACCCCTTTTAAGTTCTCATTTATAATTCCGATGTAATATATTTTTTTTACACCTGTATTGTAAATAAATTGACCAGTAGCATTTAGCCCCAAACCATCTCCAGTAATATTTGTGAGGCAAGCAGCAAGAGCAAATATAAAAGAAAAAATAATACTTCCTAGAACATTTCCAACATAAACACACATAAGACCAACCAACGCCTCTCTTTTATTTAAAATCCCTCTATAGAGGTATGGTAGTATTGCAGTATAAGCTGTAAAAAATTGTCCACCTATAAAAAATATCAATCAAATAACAGTTGGAAAAATCATACCTAATACCAAACTTTGAAGGCTTGGATTTTCTATAGTAGATGATGCTACAAGTGCAACAGAATATGAGAAACCTATTCAAACACCAGAAATTAAGCCAAAAAAGAAATGTCTTGTACCTTTATTTTGTAAAAGGTCTGCAATTGTCTTAATTCCAGAAAAATATCCATACTCTTGATAACTTAGATCTTTTGTATTTATATCCATAATAATTTCCTTTCATTTTTTCGCCAAAAATATTACAAGTAATTAATTTTTTAATATAATAATTTTAGCAAGCTAAAGAATAATGGAGGTTATGTGTGTTAAATTCTAACCAAATTTCATTCTTTTAATTAATAATATTATAATTTATTTTCCTCGAGAAATTTCAATGTTTTATAAATTTTTCAACTTCATTTATTAAAGCATAAGGGAAGCTAAGTGTACTGAATTACACCTAGTTTTTTTCTTTTTACTAATTATATTATAATTTATTTCTTTCATGAAATTTCAATGTTTTATGAACTTTTCAAATGTATTTAAGAAATGATTAAGATTTTTAAATTTGTCTCCAAATGATTTTATGAATTTTTGTTTTATTCAACCATTTAAGCTTTCTGTTGGAAAATTGTGTTTAAACCCTTTTTCAGACATTGAATATGTAGTTTGTTTGTTAGACTTTACAAAGTTAAAAATATTTTCATTTGCAAAAGCGCTGCCGCGATCTGATTGAATTATTAATTTTTTATTATTATTTGCGAATGTTAATATATTTTCAAAAACATTAATTACACTATTACTATTTTCATTCTTATCAAATTTATAAGCAAGAACTTTTTTGTTTTCCCATATATAAGATATTAAACAATTTAATTTTTTATATGAGTTTTTATCTTCTAAGAAAATCTTCATGTTTGTTCCATCAACACCAATTACATTTGGTGTTTTATAATTCATTTTTACTAAATCATCATTAACAAATTTGTTATGTTTTTTTGATAAATTATGTTTCTTTCTTTTTCTTAAAGCGGTTTTAAAGACATTTGGGTTTTCATTGGCAATTTTTCTAATCATTTTAATAGAAACATTTTCTTGTTTATAAACATTAATTCAATTAGAAATACCATTATAACTAATACAAAAATCCTTATATTCTCTAATAAATTCGTTAAAATAACTCTTTGTCGCAAATATTTCTTGCTAAAATATAATGGTAATGCTGGAATTGGAAAATTTTTCTTAAATATACCTACAGGGGAAAGAAGATTAAATTTTGATTTAAATCTGTAGTAGTTTGTTCTACTAATATTGAAATATTTAATCAAATAATTTGTGTTTAAATTAAAATTTGCTACATATAAATATATTTGTGAACATGAGTAATGTTTATAAATTCTTGATTTTTGTATATTAATTTTATCCTTCTTACTCATCCTCATCAAATTCATCATCACCGTGGTTGTGAAGAAGGCATGGACTTTTCCAATACTTCATATTTTCCTTTTAATAATAAGTTATCTAGTCATGCTTTGTCTGCTTGTTTTTTTAGTCTTTCATTTTCCTTTTTTAATTCTTTTATTTCTTTATTCTTTAATTTTAATTGTCCTTGATCAACAACATCTTTTAATTTTTTTGCCATAATTTTATTCTCCTTACAATTTACCTTATCTTTAGGATAACAAAATTTTTCTTTTTTTGCTCAAATATATACCAGCTGAGGACCAGAATATATATTTAGTTCATCTGCTAACATTTTTGCACTTTCACCATTTTTAAATCTTTCTACCACAATTTTTTTAATATTTTTATCATAATGCTTATTTTTCATTATTTTCTCCTTTATAAAAAACTGGAGGTTTTATCCTCCAGTACACTTAGCTTCCCTTATGCTCTCGTCCTTAATATATTTTTGTTTTTTTGATAAAAATATTTTTTTCTTTTCTTACTTTATATTTAAAAATATTTAGATTTACTCTTGTAATTTTTCTTATTTGTTCTAAAACATTTTCTTATTCAAAAACATTGATTTAAATAGAAATATATTATAATTAGCAAGAGTACTTATTTTTAATAAAAACGTCAAAAAAAATATCTCATTGCTTATAAATATTTTCCGATAATATAAAATCCAAATAATATTAAAACAAAAAATTATTTTTAGATAGGCTATCTTTAAAATGAAATTTCTTACATATGTACATATTTGTAAACTCTAGTAATATTATAAATTTATGATTTTGTCACCATTTTATTCTTTATATCATAAAATTATTATCACAATAATTTTTAGGGGGTTGAAATTTATCACACTTAATGTTTTTTATAATAATAAGCTATCTATTTATAGTTTTTTTTGTCTTTTTAAGCCTTGTTTTTTGCTTCCTAATTATTTACTCTGTGATTTTAATTTTTGTTATTTAACAATAATTTTTAATTTTTTTACAATAAAATTATCCTTTCCAAAGATGCCTTATTATAGAATATTAAATTTTATCTTTTATTTCTTACATCTCAAATTGATGTTTGTAGCACATATTTAGTTCCTCTATTATTTATTTCTTTTTAACCTTTAAAATTTTTTATCATTATCTTATTTATAAAAACCGGAGATTTGAATCCTCCGGTATACTTAAATTATTTTAATCTTAGTAAAAATCTGAGATAAGTCACATTAATCTATACAAAAATTTATGTAATAGTTATTATTTATTTAATTTTCTTATTTCTTCATTATTATCAATTTTAATTTTTAATTTTGGAGTTTTATCTTTTAATTCTAAGCCTGGTACAATTAATTTTCCATTTTTAATATCAATTTTTCGTCAAATCCCTAAAATTGTTCCACTAATAGTTGCCATTCCGAACAAGATTAACAATGATAAGGCAATTCCAACACCCAGTTGGACTCCAGATCCTGTTATACCAAGGTCTACTACTCCAGATTTTCCTAATGAAATAAGTGCAAACACAAGTATTCCTCCATGGGGGGCTCCAACTTTAATTCCAAAAAAACCTACAAATATGCCTATGAAAAGTCCTCCAATCATAGAACATATTCCAACCCTTTTGGCGTCATTAATCATGAATGGAATTGCCCCCTCTGTGATAAAACAACAACCCATTATTCAATTTGCTTTGGCAGCGTCACGTTCTTTTGTAGACCAAACATTTGGAAATATTAATGTGCTTATTGCAATCATGAGTGGAGGCATCATTCCCGCGAATAATGACGCTGCCATTATAATGGTTTGATCTTCATAAATACCAGATGACTGGTCTGTTATTAGCGTTTTTCCAACAGATAGAGTTCCTAAAGTATATGCTATTTTGTTAATTGGACCACCCATGTCAAAACACATCATTAATCCAATAATAGCAGCTACTATAGGTAATAGTTTTTTATTTGCCATTCATTGAAGACCTTTTGAAATAGACCCCATTAAATATCCTAAAGGAATATTAATAATAAACATTGTTACAGATATAGCTAATAATGATACAACAGGAATAAAGACAATGTCTCTAGCACCTGTAAAAGCCTTTGAAAAATTGGAGAATCATCGAGTTAATAGCATTACATATAATCCAGCTATGTAACCACCGAATATTCCACCAACAAATCCAGATTCTACATGAGTAACTCCAGGGATTATATCCCACATATTAGACCATCCCCCAGGAGAACCATATGCAAATGGCATAATTGAAGATGAAAATAAACCAGCTATCATTCCAGGCATTAATCCTTGTATTCCAACCAAAGCATAAGCGATAAAACCAGCCAATATTGGTACCATCATACTTAAGCCAGTTTTACCAATTGCAGCAAATCAAGCAGACACTTGTCTATGAGTACCAAATGTGCCATCTCCAGTTGTTCCCATATCACATAAAAATGCAATACCTAGGATTATACCACCCCCAACAACAAATGGCAACATTCTAGATACACCGGCTAATAAATTACCCTTAATATCTTTAAATTTTTTAAATGAAAATTCAACATCGTCCTCATTATCTGAGGCTCTAGATTTATAGGTTATTTTTTTTGGATGATTATTAAAATTCATAATAAGATCCTTACCCTTATAAATTGCCTCTTGAGAAGTTGTATCAATTAACTCCTTACCAGAAAATCTCCCACTATTAGATATTGACTTTTCATGGGCAAGAATTATTATTTTTGCATTATCTATATCATCTTGATTTAATCTGTTTTCTGTTCCACGTCTTCCTTGAGTTTCTATTTTGACTGTTAATCCCAATTCTTTTGCATATTCTTCCAATTTTTCCTGGGCTAGATATGTGTGAGCTATCCCGGTTGCACATGCGGTTACACCAACAACATCATAAAATCCATTATTAGAAATTATTTTTTCATTATTTTTTTTAGATTTGCTTGCCAAAACTTTAATAAGACCTTCATAGTTTTTTGATAATCTTATTTTATCAACATTTTCCTTTTTTATTAATACGGATGATAATGAGGACAAAGCCTTTAAGTGTTCTTCTCCACCATTTTCACCATTTGTTGCAATCATAAATACTAAATCCACAGGTTTATCATCCGCTACTGTTCTCCATGAATTTATTGGTTTCTTTAGTGATGCAAATGCTATCACAGTCTCCTTAACAGTTTTAGATAATGCGTGTGGCATGGCAATTCCCATTTCCATCGCAGTTGATCCGCTTTCTTCTCTTTTTTTAATAGCTTTTAAAAATTCTTTTTCAGATTCAATATAATTATTATCCAAAAGTTTTTTTGATAAATAGTAAAATAATTCTTCCTTTGTTTCGAATATTTGATCAAAAACACATATACCATTTTTAAATAAATCTTTTAATTCCATATTATTCTGCCTCTTTTATTTCTATAGTGTTCAAATATTTTATTATATCTTTTTTGTAAGCCAACCATTCCGAAAATGCAGTGGCTCCCCCACATGCCGATGCATACATGAGCCTTTCTTTAATGCTCATTCCTTTGTATAACCCATAAGCAAAGCCAGCAACCATGCTATCGCCAGAGCCCACAGAATTAATCAAATCTCCTTTAGCTATGCCTGTTTTATAAATTTTATTATCTTCTGTAAAAAATATCGATCCCTTGGCCCCCATACTTAACAGTATATTCCGAGCGCCAAGTTTTTTTAAATCTTCAACTAGTAATTTAACTTCATTAAGTGAATACTCTCTGTTTTCAAATTTTTTTCCAAGTATCTCACATATCTCTTGTATATTGGGTTTTATTAAATATGGTTTAGCTTTTAGGGCTTTAATCATTTGAATATGTGAAGTATCTAGTATAAATACCACTTCTTTTTGTAGACATAAATCTCCTATCCTTTGGTAAATAGAGGTATCTGTATTTCTTGGCAAAGAGCCAGCGGCTATTAAAATATCCCCCTTTAAAAGTTTATTTGATAATTGTAAAATTATTTCATTAATATTGTTTTTATTAACAATAAAGCCAAGACCATTCAATTCAGTTTCTTCTTTTCTTGATAAATTCTTTATTTTAAAATTTGTTCTTGTCAAACCGTCAATTATAATAAAATTGTTATTGATATTAAATTCTTTAAACTTATTCACAAAAAAATCACTGTTGTCTTTGCCTAAAAAACCTGTGGCATAAACTTCAGCTTCTAGTTGGTTTAAAATAAATGCAACATTTATTCCCTTTCCCCCAATAAATGAATATGAATTTGTATAATAATTTGTTTCATTAATTGAAAAACCATTTGTCTCAATGGTAACATCAATTGCTGGGTTAAGTGTAATAGTGTAAATCATAGTTACCTCAAATTAAGTATACCATATTAATTAATAATTAATTTTGAATATTTTTCTTTTTATTTTCAATTCCATTACTTTAAGGTATATTATTTTTTTTAATAGTAGAAAAAAGACTCTAAGTAGACTAGTTAATCTAATAACTATTCTACTTTCTTTTTGAATTATAATTTATTTCCTTTATTAAATTTCAATTTTTAACAATTTTTTGGAAACAATTGTAAAAATGTTTCATATTTCTAAATATTCTACCGAATGATTTGAAAAACTTTTGTTTAACCAAACCATTTAAGCTCTCTGTCGGAAAATTGTGTTTAAAACCACTATTAGACATTGAGTGAAATATATTGTCTGAGCTATCAACATAATCATAAATAGATTTATTTGCAAACGCAGTTCCACGATCTGATTGAATAATTATTTTTTTATTTTCATTCTTAGCAGAATTGTTAATTTTTTTTATAACTTTTAAAACATTAGCAGAATTTTCTGTTGGCTAAAACGAACATGAAATAATATTCTTTTTACCTTTTAAATAGAATCTAAAATATGTACCATCAATCCCGACAACATTTGGGGTTTTATAGTTATTCTTGACATGGTCATCTCTGACATATTGATTGTGATTTGATGAAAAATAATTTCGTTTTTTTGATCTGGATACTGTTTTAAAAATATTGGGATTTTCTTTAGCAACTCTTCTTATCATTTTAATTGATACATTTTCACCTTTTTCAAGTAATATTCAGTTATGAATATCTTGAGCACTGGTTACAATCCCCTTGTTTATTGCCTTAAATTCAAAAATATAGTCTAGAGCCTTTGAATAACTAATATTAACATAATTTGGTATAGAAGGAATATCCAAACATTTTTTATAGATCTCAATTGGCGATTTAAGATTTCATTTTACCTTAAATTTTTTGTATGTGTTTTTTGTAATGGTAAAATATTTAATCAATTTATTTGTACCAATGCCATACATTGCCTCAAACATATAAATTTGAGAACTAGCATAATGTTTATATATTTTGGTTTTAATACTTCTAATTTATCATTCTTACCATCCTCATCAAATTGATTATCATTGTTGCTGCGCAAGAAAGAAGAGACTTTTTTAGAACTTCAATTTCTCCTTGAATAAGTAATTTTTCAATCAAATCATTTTCATGTTGTTTTTGCAATAATGCGTTTTTTTTCTTAAGTTCCTTAATTTCTTTTAGATTTGTCTTCAATTCAGTTGTCATATATTCTTTTGTTATTTTTTTTGACATCTCATTCATTGCTTTACACTTATCAATACTTTTAGAATAACAAAATTTTTCATTTTTTTCTCAAATATATATTAATTGTGAACCTGAAACAATATTTAGTTCATTGGCTATTTTTCTAACATTTTCTCCTTTTTTAAATCTTTGTAATGCCATCTTTTTTACATTTACACTATATCTCTTACCCATTGTAGTTCTCCTCTAATTAAAGAAAAATTATTTTTTTTAATTATCGGTTTACTTAGAGTCACTCATTCTTAGCATTAGTTTTTATGATTCTTTATAGTATAAAATCATAAAAACAAATAATAATAAAACAATTACATCTCTAAAAATATGTGAATTTGCTCATTTTATCACTATTACAATAACTCCCTGTACTACTCTATTAACCCATCTACTTGGCATGAATTATCTGGTGATTTGCCCACATTTATCGCTTTATAAAAAGCAAATAATTGTGTTAGTACAATATAATTTATTTGAATAAAATCTTCATATTCACTCTCTAATGAAAAATACTCATCACAGAATGATTCTATTTTTTTTTCATTTATACAATCCAAAACTATTATTTTATCACATTTTTTTTGTGTGTAAAGTTCCTTTAATAAATCAATATCATATTTTCTTTTATTTGGTTCAACACTTAAATAAACAAACACCATTGTTCCCTCATTCAATATATATTTTGCCATGCGACGGAATCCTAATGGTGAATTATAAAAAGTTTCTATATTACCACCGGTCAATTCTAAAATCATTAAATGTGATTTTTGTGCTATTCCTTTTAAATTAGAAGCACCTAAATACACAATTCTCTCGATTGATAAATTTGCTAGATATTTTATCCTCTCGTAATTTTCCCTAATATTATTATTAACACATTTTGCCAAATCGGTAACAATTTTTCTATACTCTTCAGGTTCATCAACCCTAAAAAATAACAATGCAGATAATATCATACCGGTAAAACTCGATGTCTTTACAAAAGATTTATCATCAGATCTGCTGGGAAGCGTAAATACAAATGTATTTTTATTCTTACGACCTTCAATTCACAGTTTTCCTTTTGAATTACATGTAAATATTAGATGTCTACAATCTAAAACAAAATTATTTACAATATTATATGTTTCTATAATTTCGGGCGAATTTCCACTTTTTGAAAATGATATTAATAACAATTTCTCTTTTGGATCAATGTATTCTTCAATATACGGAATAATATCTGTGCTCGATATGCTCCGGGCGTTATAACCTTGCTGAATAAGTGTGTTAACAATAGAATTACCTATAAATTCAGAAGAACCAACTCCTGTAAATATTATCTTAAAACTTTTCTTATTGGCTCATATTTTCTTCATAAACTTATTTATCTTGTATTTAATCTTATCAAATAACCTTACTATTTCTATAAAGACTATCCCTTGTTGGCAAATTTCATTCAATGTGTCAAAACCTTTTATTTCTTCTAAATATTTATTTTCAAAATCTAATAACATTTCTCTTCCTTTCATAAATATAATACACTTTTTTAAAAAAATATGTTGGTTATGAATAATAAATGATGCAATTTTACTTTTTTTATGAGGTTATATAGAATATATCACTAAGAAGTCTAGAATACAAATAGCTAAATGTAATAAAAGTCAAAATCCTTAGTTTATTATAAAAAAATATAAAACTACATTCTGATAAGAATATTAAAATTTCTTGCAAAAAGATTTAAAAATATAGAAAGTGTAGAAAAAATAGCAAAAGAGCTGAATATATCTTCCAAACCACAATTGGTATATATAATGAAGAAATGACAGTGTTGTTATTCTAAAGATTAGGTAAATGTGACGAGAATAAAATTATAAAAATAAATAAAAAACGTTATTGATTTAAAAGAATTAAAAACAAAATAAAGGCTAAAAAATAATTATATATAGCATATCTAAATAACTTATTATTAAAAAAATAAAGTATTTGAAAAATGAAATTAATATACAAAATTAAAAATTTATAAAAATTACTTTTGTTCCCAAATATATTTGTATAAAGTTTCAATTTAAATACAGATTTTTTAATTAAAATTTTGAAATTAGTAGAATAACATATTATTAATTTAAAGTAAAATTTAATCTTCTATTTCCTATATAAATATTTAATAACCATCATTTATTTTCAATTTTTCCATTATATATATTAGTAAGAAATTTTTTGCAATCAAAAGAAATTTACAAATTTATTAAAAAATATGAGATTTGTATAAGTTGTGGTAATATTTCCGATTGAAGTAATAATTTTCAACAAGAAAAACTTATCCTTTAAACTGATTAAAAAGCTGAAGTAATAAACAGAAACTTTCTATCAAAAAAACAACTAATTTGTTAAAGATGATTTAGCAAAAATGAATTATAAAATAACAAATCTAATTGAGCTTAATTTAACTATTTATAATTTTTTCAGAACATAAAAAATTATAAGGAAAAATTTAATTGTCTAATATCTTATATATAGAAAAAAAAGATTTTTTGTATGTTTGATAAGAATTAAAATATCTTAGTGTAATTAAGGTTCTTAAAATATATTAATATCTGCAAGAAACATAAATTAATAATTAAATTAGATCACAATGACATTTTCTGAGCATAATTATTTTTAATTTTGCAAGGTATAGTGGACAAATTACATATTCAAAGTCTACAAATACTTCGGCATAATAATATAATAAATATTTAAAAGCGTAATTGAGTCAAATTGAAAAGTTTTAATTATTTATTAAATAGAGTAAAAAGTTAATAAAACATTGAAATTTAATTAAGAAAGAATATAATATATTATTAAAAAAAACTAAGTGTATTCAGCGCACTTAGCTTTCCTTATTCCTAATAAACTTGCAAAAAAACACATTGCATAGCTAACAAAATACATTTAGGTGAAACACACTATATTACTCATTGGTAATTAATTAAAATATTTGAGACTTAATATAGTAATTAATATTTTTATGCTATAACAACATATGTAATAGAAATTAATTATTAATGTATAATAAGCATTTATAATTATTTTATCATCTTATAAATATTACACTATTTTAAATAAATATATTAATATTCATCTTTAAGTGCATCTATTCCTCTTTGTATAATTTCGTCAGGCTGTGATAATCCGGTTCCAGCAGGGATAAGATTTCCTAGCATAATATTTTCTTTTAAGCCTTCCAACTTATCAACTTTCCCTTTTATAATTGCCTTAACGAGCACTCTTGCGGTATCTTGAAAAGAAGCAGATGAAAGCCATGAAGATGATTCTGATGGTGCTTTCTTAATTCCATAAATTGTTCTCTTTGCCAATGGGGGTTTTTTGTCTTCATCCATACATTGTTTTACAATATCTTTATATTGTTTTTCATAAATAACTTCTCCAGGTAATAAGTTTGATTGACCAGGGTATGTAACTATTACTTTATTAAGCATTTGCTTAATAATGATTTCTATGTATTTTTCGGAAATCTCAATACCTTGTAGACGATAAACTTTTTGTACTTCTTTTAAAATATAATTTTGAACTGTTTCAATTTTACCAATCTCTAAAAGTTCTTTAATATCTATTGAACCTTCGGTTAATTTTTGACCACGCTCAACTTTATCTCCTTTTGCTACACGTAAAATCGCACCATAGTGAGACTTATATTCTCGCATATCTAATTCAGATTTAACTATTATTTTATAAATACCATCATCATCTTTTATTTCGCTAACGGTACCTTCAATTTGGGAGATAAGTGAAATTGACCCTTTTGGTGTTGTAATATCTAATAACTCCTTAATGCGGGGTAGACCTTGGGTAATATCTGAACCTCCAGCAACACCACCTGTATGGAAGTTCCTCATAGTTAATTGAGTTCCAGGTTCACCAATAGATTGGGCCGCTATAACACCTACAGGCTCACCAATAGAAACAATATCACCAACTGCTAGATTAATTCCATAACATTTTTGACAAACACCTCTACGGGATTCACATGTAAGCACACTTCTAATATTTACTTTTTTAATTTCTGAGGCAGCTATCTCACCAGCTATCTCAAAAGATATTATTTCATTTCTTTTTACATAAACTTTTCCGTCTTTATCAACAACATCATCAAATGCAAATCTTCCATAAATTCTATCTTTTATAGGAACAATAATATTGTTATGCTTTGTTTCAATAATATCAGAAACTATGAACCCTTTTGATGATTCACAATCTTCAATATCAACAATTATTTCTTGTGAAACATCAACTAATCTTCTTGTTAGATAACCCGAATCAGCAGTCTTAAGTGCGATATCCGCCATACCTTTTCTTGCACCGTGTGTTGAAATAAAATACTCCGAAACTGTTAAACCTTCTCTAAAAGATGATTTAATTGGTATTTCCTTAATATCACCTTTAGGGTCATTCATAAGTCCACGCATACCCACTAACTGAGTAAAGTTTGAAACATTACCCCTTGCACCAGAATCGGCCATAACAAATATTGGATTTTTAGGATCTTCTCTAAGTTTAGATTCTAATCTAACTTGAATTTTATCTTTAACATCTGACCAAATATTAATCACTCTTCTTTTTTTCTCAACAGCGGTTAACATACCGTTATCAAAAAATTCAGAAATTTTTTTAATTTTTATATCAGCTTCCCTAAAGCTTTCATATTTTTCACTATAAACAACAGCATCACCCGCAGAAATTGTTGTCCCAGATTTAGATGAAAATTTAAATCCTAGATCTTTCATATTATCTAACATTTGTGCTGTTTTATTTGCCCCATATGTTTTGAAGAATCTTTCAATTATTAATGATAGCTCTTTTTTTCTTATTGGGTGTTGTACATCATAATCATTCTTAATAAACTCCCTTATATCTATATTAGAATCAACAATAAATTTATTATAATTGTTCTCAGCGTTTAAAACTTCATAGTTGTTAATGTATGGAAATAACTCAATAAACATTTTATTAAAAATTATTTTACCAATAGTTGTGATTAAAAATTTATTTTTATCCTCATCCTTAAAATATTTATTCTCAAATGCAGAAATTAAGATTCCAACAATACAATTTAAATTAACAGAACCAGATTCGTATGCCAGTATTGCCTCATCTTGAGTTGCAAATATCATGCCTTCACCAGGCAAGCCTTTTTCTTCGGATGTTAAATAATAATTTCCTAGGATCATATCTTGTGTAGGTGTAACTATAGGCTTACCATCTTTTGGACCCAAAATAGCTTTTGATCCTAACATTAGCGCCCTAGATTCTGCTACAGCTTCATTTGACAAAGGTAAATGAACAGCCATTTGATCACCATCAAAATCTGCATTAAACGCTGTTGTAACTAATGGATGTAATCTTATCGCCTTACCTTTAACCAATTTTGCCTCAAATGCTTGAATTCCTAATCTATGGAGTGTTGGAGCCCTATTTAAAAGAATTGGGCGATCTTTAATCACCTCCTCTAATACATCTCATATTTTTTCATCTAAATGAGAAATCATTTTTTCTGCAACCTTAACATTATCTGCAAGATTTTTTTCTTGTAATCTTTGAATAACAAAAGGCTTAAACAAAATAATTGCCATATCACGTGGTATACCTGCTTGGTACATTTTTAGATCTGGCCCTATTGCAATAACACTTCTACCAGAGTAATCCACTCTTTTTCCTAATAGATTTTGTCTAAATCTCCCCTGTTTTCCTTTTAATGTAGAAGTTAATGATTTAAGTGCTCTTTTATCTTTTCCAGTAACTGGTCTAGCTTTTCTATCGTTATCAAATAATGCATCAACAGCTTCTTGTAACATTCTTTTCTCATTGTTAACTATAATGCTTGGAGCTTTCATTTTGATAACTTTTTTTAATCTTTCGTTTCTAATTATTATTCTACGATATAGGTCGTTAATCTCACTTGTTGTAAATCTCCCACCATCTAATTGGATAATAGGTCTAATATCTGGGGGGATAACTGGCAATGTATGAAGAACCATTCACTCAGGTTTTGCGTTTGAGGTTTTAAATGCATCTAAAATTTCCAACCTTTTCATCATTTTTATACGTTCATTTGTTGACTTGCTTTCATCGATCTGAGTTTTTAGTTTTTCAATTTCTTCATCAATATTAACCTCCTTTAACAAGGCTTCTAATGCTCTTGCCCCAATACCAAATTTAGCTCCTGTATATTTAGAAATAATATCACTAGCTTCATCCATTGAAAATGGAGTTGTTGGGTTTTTAAGTAATTCAATCATTGATTTTATTCTTCTATAATTATAAGAGGCTTCATCCACCTTTTCAACTGTATCCACACCTTTAAGAATATCATTTAATGTTTTTGCTAAAACCTCCCTCGTTTTCAAAGAGGTTTTTACCTTACCCAAGTCAAGTACCATACCCTTGTAAAGATGTTTAGTTGTTCCCGGTGTTAAAACAATATGGCTAACAAAGTAAATTACTTCTTCAGCTTCCTTTGTTTTTAAACCGAGAGTTGTTGCAATTCTTGATGGAGAAACTTTAAGCATTCAAATATGAGTTACAGGTTCTGCTAATTCAATATGACCCATATTTTCTCTTCTAACAATAGATTCAGTTATTTTAACACCACAATTTTCACAAATTTTACCTTTGTTTTTTACCTTTTTGTATTTACCACAATAACACTCATAATTTTTTGTTGGTCCAAATATCTTCTCATCAAATAAACCATCTTTCTCAGATTTTAATGTTTTATAGTTTATTGTTTCGGGTTTAGTCACTGGACCATTAGACCATGAACGAATTGTATCAGATGATGCTAATTCAATTTTTATGCCTGGTTTTGCTCTCAATTTATTAATTATATTTTCCATTTTCCCTCATTCCTATTAATCATTATTATCATCGTCATCATCAATATATGATATATCCATTTCATCAGTATTGATTAATAATGATAAATCATCTAAATAATCATCTGAAATATCACTTGGAGTTGACTCACCAAATACTTCTGATTCATCTCCTTCAAAATATTCAAAATCTACAAATTCGTCACTATCTTCATATCTTTTTATAGGCATTTTTGTTCCATCATTGTAAATCATATTAACGTCAAACCCAAGGCCCATTATTTCTCTTGTAAGAACTTTAAATGATTCTGGAATTCCTGGCTTAGGTATTGGTTTAGACCTAACTATTGATTCATATGTTTTAATTCTACCTTTGATATCGTCTGATTTTATTGTTAATATCTCTCTCAAAGTGTATGCTGCACCATATGCTTCCAATGCTCAAACTTCCATTTCACCAAATCTTTGACCCCCATTTTGAGCCTTACCACCTAATGGTTGTTGAGTAATTAATGAATATGGACCAACATTTCTCGCATGTATTTTGTCATCAACCATATGAGAAAGTTTAAGCATGTACATCACACCAACGGCAATAGGTTTGTCAAATGACTCACCTGTTTGTCCGTCTATTAATTCAACTTTACCATAATCAGACATTCCAGCTTCGCTCATAATATCTAACAATTCTTGCTCATCCACACCCTCAAAAACAGGAGTTGATACCTTAATACCCAATTTTTTAGCAGCCATACCTAAGTGGATTTCTAAAACTTGACCAATATTCATACGTGAAGGTACACCTTGTGGATTTAATAATATGTCAACCGGTGTTCCATCTTTTGTATGTGGCATATCTTCAATTGGGAGTATTTTAGATATGACACCCTTATTTCCATGGCGTCCAGCCATTTTATCTCCTTCTTGAATTTTTCTTTTTTGAACAACATAAACTTTTATTATTTCTAAAATATCAGAGGGCAAATCAAATCCATCTTTTTTGGCAAATCTTTTAATTGATTGAACAATACCATCACCACCGTTAGGAACACGCAAAGAATTGTCCTTTAAGTTTTTAGATTTTTCACCAAAAATAGCTTGTAATAGTTTATCTTCAGCGGATTTTTGAGTTTGTGATTTTGGCGTTACCTTTCCTATTAATATGTCTCCAACTTTAACCTCACTACCGATAGCGACAATTCCTTGTTCATCTAAATTCTTTTTAACAGTTTCTGAAACATTTGGAACTTCACGAGTCACTTCCTCAACACCTTGTTTTGTTTGCCTAACCTCTAATGTATATTCATCAATATTAATTGAAGTAAATACATCTTCAACAACTATTCTTTCAGAAACAATAATTGCATCCTCATAGTTGTACCCATTTCAAGTTGTAAAAGCTACTACAACATTTTGACCAAGAGCCAATTCACCTTTGTCCATTGAAGGACCATCTGCAAGAATTTGTCCCTTTTTGACGCTGTCACCTATTTTAACAATCGGTATATGAGTTAAACTTGTACCACTATTTGATCTTTCAAAAATATTTAAATGTTCTGTTTTTTTACCATCTTTTTTAGTATTTATAACTATTTTTTTTGCATCTACATATTCGATTGTTCCGTCTCATCCTGAAATTATTGCTTGTCCAGAATCTCTTGCAGCCTCATATTCTACCCCTGTTCCAACAATTGGTGAATCAGGGTTTATTAACGGCACAGCTTGTCGTTGCATATTTGCACCCATTAACGCTCTATTTGCGTCGTCGTTTTCTAAAAATGGGATACAAGAGGTTGCTATAGAAACGATTTGTTTTGGAGAAACGTCAACATAGTCAACTTCTTCCGGAGAGACAATAATGTCTCCGCCTTTAAAACGAGCTACAATATTTTTGTCTAGTATTGTACCATCCTCAGCAATATTAATATTTGCCTGCGCAACAACAAAATATTTTTCTTGGTCTGCAGTTAATTTCTCATACTCGTTTTCTATAACTCTACCTTTTTTAACCTTACGATAAGGAGTGACTATAAAACCATATTCATTAACTTCAGCATATGTAGAAAGATTGGAAATTAGACCAATGTTAGGTCCCTCCGGTGTCTCAATTGGACAAATTCTACCATAGTGACTCGGATGGACGTCACGGACGTCAAGAGCCGCTCTATCTCTACTTAATCCCCCAGGACCAAGAGCTGTGATACGTCTTTTATTTGTTAATTCAGCTAATGGATTTGTTTGGTCCATAAATTGTGATAATTGTGAAAGGTTAAAAAATTCACCAATTACAGCTGTTAGTGGTTTATTATTAATTATATTTGATAACCTCATTTTGAAAGGGGAAGAGGTAGTTAATTTTTCTTTAGCATTTTTTTCAATTCTAATCATTCCAATTCGCAATTGATTTTGCAATAATTCTCCCACAGTTCTAACACGTCTATTTCCAAGGTGATCTATATCGTCTTCTTCACCAATCCCATCAACTAAATTCATAGCATAAGATATGGTTGCAAAAATATCGCTATTAGTAAGGTGTTGTTCTGTTATACCGTGGCAAATTGATATAATTGGAATTATGCTTTCATCAGTTTTGTTTAAATTATCAGAGTAGACTAAAATTTTATGAACTTTGGTCTCTTCACCTGGGTAATCTTTATCTAAGATAGTTACACTATTGCTTATTTTATGAACCATTGCTCCAGCTTTTAATGCTTCATCTAAAATGGGAAAATTATCTTTTGTAATTTCTGAACCTTTCTTAAATAATACCTTTCCGTTGACATCCTTAATAGTTTCAGCCAATATTCTTCCAATAATTCTGTCTCTCATGGCAAGTTTTTGATTTAATTTAAATCTACCAGCATTTGTCAAGTCATATTTTCTTTTATCAAAAAATAAGGCAGCAATATAGCGATACGCCCCTTCAGCTGTGGCTGTTTCATCTTGTCTAATTTTTTTATATAGATCTGTTATTGTAGATGAAAAATCTTTATCAAAATCCCCTGATAAATTATCTTGTGTGTATGAGTCAATAACGTTCTTATTATTATTGAATAATTTTATTACATCACCGCTTTTAAATCCGAGAGCTGTTAAAAATTTTGTGAAGTTAACTTTTTTGGATTTATCTATTTTAACTCCAAATCATGTAGATGGTTTTGTTTCAGATATTTTCTTAACATCTATCTCAAATTCTAACCATGTTCCTCTTGATGGAATTATGTCAGCATGGTATTTATTTTCTCTTGTTTTTCTATCAATTTCATGTTTAAAATAACTCCCTGGTGATCTAACCAATTGAGAAACAACAACTTTTTCACTTCCATTTATAATAAAGGTCCCTCGTTTTGTCATCATGGGTATGTCACCAAAAAAAACTTCACCTTGTTTATGAAGATAGGCGCTTACATTAATATATTCAGCAGTCTCATCAATAATTTTAATTTCAATTAATTCAGGTTTTGCTCCTGTAATTTTACTAGTATATTCATATCTCAACGAATTTTTATCCTCAGATTTAAATTTAACCTCATCTCCAACTTGTTCAACCAAATAAGCCTTTACAATTTTCTTTGAATCTGTAATACCTTCAAAATTTTCCTTAAATATTTGGTGGTTTTCCAAATTTATAGACAATGATATATTTGAATATATTGGAGCATCAAAAACCTTAGATTCAGTTTTTGCCTTTTCAGCAGATATTCTTGGTTCCCTGAACTCTCAGTCATCAAGGCTTAGAATTAAATTTTCATCATTTGTAGCAATTGGAAATATCTCATCAAACACTTCTTGAATCCCTTTTTTCTTAAATCAATCAAATGTGTTTAATTGTATGTCAATTAAATTGGGAAGCCTCAGGTCACTTGAAACCTTTGCATAATCATGACGTATAACCTTATTATGCCCAATTTTTTTTATTTTCATTTATTTTCCCCCTCAAAATACAAAGCAATATGTATATAGATTTTAGACAAAAATAATGACTAAGTCAAGCACTTTTGCCTATTTTTTAATAAAAATTTCAAATAGTTTCTATTCATACTATATATAACGCATATATTACAATATTGTTGTGGTTTTAATGTAATAATATCGCACTACAACATGTTTTTACAATATAATATTCTTAATGGGAATCTTCTATTATAAAAAATAATAAAATACAATTAAAACCAAATACTTTAAATAATATTATAATAATTTATCAAAAAATAATTATTTTAAAGATAATAGATGTTTCCCATGTTTCTAATAAAAACGGAGGATAAATGAATAAAATAAAACCTAATATGTTGGATGATTTTTATAATCATGTAAATTATAATTATTTCAAGAAGGCAAAAATACCAAAGGGTCATTCACGATGAGCAAGTTATTATCAATTGAGCGATGAAAATAAAAAAAAGTTAAAGAAATTAATATTTAGCAAAGATAGGATCTATAGTGATGTTGAATTTAATAAAGTATATAATTTTTTCGATTTGGTTCTGAAGAGTAAACCAAAAAAAAATAAAATAGTTAATAGTGTTATGTTAGATTTAAGTAAAATTCTTGATTTAAAAAGCATGGAAGAACTAACAGATGTATATATTCACTACTTTAAAAACCTTTACCAAGGGTTCTTGATATCATTTGGAGTATACCCAGATGCAAAAGATAGTAATAAAAATATTGTTTATCTTGAATCTGATGGTTTATTAATGTCAAACAGAGATTACTATTTTGATGATGATGAACAAACAAAAAAAATACGAACTGCATATTTTAAATACTTAAAAGATATGTTGTCTGTATTTGGGTTATACACTCCTGAAAGGGTTTCAGATACACATGCGATTGAAAAAGCCTTGGCGGAAAATATATTAAAAAACGAAGAATATCGAGATCCCTATGTTACATATAACGTTGTAAAAACTAAGGATATAAAAAATATATCCTCTATTTTTGAGTGAAATAAAATATTTAAAACTTTGGGTATTGATAATCAAAAAGTTGTTTCTATTGCAGAAATTAAATATTTTAATAACTTAGATAAAACATTGAAAAATTTTTCCTTTAAACAAATTAAAAACTATTTAATATCAATGCTTCTTGTTGATATTGCCGGTATGTACGGGTTGCATAAGGTTGGAAAAATTAATTTTGAGTTTTCTAAAGTTTTTACTGGCATTAAAAAACCTAAAAAGAAAAGAGATTCAGCTTATGATATTACAGAATCGCTACTAGGTGATGTGATTGGAAAGATCTTTGTAAAAGAATGATTTTCACAAGAAAAAAAAGATGAAGTATTAAAGATGACAAATCTTATTATCGAAGACTATAAGGAAATGATGAATAATAATAATTGAATGAGCTCAAAGGCAAAGGAAAAAGCAAATACTAAATTAGATAAATTGACAATTAAAATCGGTTTCCCAGATGTTTGAAAAGATTACTCTGAATTAGAAATAAAATCAATTAAGGATGGTGGAACAATATTTAATACTATTTTGTCAGTTTCTAAATGACAATTTGATAAAGCAATTAAGGATTTAAATAAACCCGTTGATAAAGCAAAATGGTTTATGAATGCTCAGACTGTAAATGCGTATTACAATCCAAGTTCTAACGAAATTTGTTTCCCAGCTGGCATACTGCAGCCTCCATTCTATTCTGATGAATTTGATATAGAAAAAAAATATGCCGCTATTGGTTCTGTTATTGGTCATGAAATATCTCATGCATTCGATGACCAAGGGTGTGAATATGATGAAAAAGGCAATCTTTCAAAATGGTGAGATAAAAATGATTATAAAAAATATGCTGAACTTTCAGAAAAGTTAGTACAGCAATTTTCAAATTATGAGATACACGGTTCAAAAGTAAATGGAAGATTAACACTTGGTGAAAATATAGCAGATTTAGTTGGTTTAACCGCTGCGCTTCGTGTTGCTAAGAAACAAAAGAATAATCTAAATTATAAAATGTTTTTTGAATATTTTGCGGAGGCAGAAAGAGTTATCTCTAAAAAGGATGCTCTTTTATCACAAATTAAATCTGATCCTCATTCACCTAGTCAGTTTAGAGTTAATGGTGTTTTGACCAATATACGCGAGTTTCAAGAAACTTATGAAATAACCGAGGAATTTAGTATGTATAGGAAAGCTGAAGATTTAATAAAAATCTTTTAAAAATAAATGTGAAACATATTAATTATTTTTTTGGCAGTATTAATTCTAATTCCTTTTATTATATGATTTTGTTTCAAACTATCTAATTCAATAAACGGGTATAAACCAGAGTTTAAAAATAAAATAATAGCATTTAGTTTTTTAATATGCTATACAATTTTTATTATTACCATAATTATTAAGTTAATATTTTTTTAATAAAGAAGCATAGATTATACTTTTGAATAAGCTTGTCAAGTATACAAAAAGTTTTTTTATAAATTTAATGTCATTTCCTTTCAAAAATGGCATTTTTTTTGTAATTATAAAGGTATACTTGGTATTTAATTACTTTTGATGCTTATTCTTTCACGATTATAATAATATATATTCATCAACAAACACAAAGTCCAAAAATGTTTTTTTATATAATACTTGTTTAGCTCAGTTTTTGATTGAGAAAAAATGTTCTTGAATTAGCTTAATCAATAAAGTTGCCTAGTCTTGATAATAAGATAAATAGGTTTTTTAAAAAAATATCCCAATCTAAATTGAAGTATATTAATAACCATTATCACTATGAATTATTTTTGGTTTACTATTATCGTGATATGTTGAGCTGCCTTTCATGTATCCATATAAAGTTTGTTATCATTTCTTTCAAATCCTTTGTATCCAACAATAAATCCAGTTTTTACACCCTTTAAAATACTAAGGTATACAAATTTATTACTATATTTTATATAAGTAACATCAGTTACTCACAATTCATTTTTTTGGTAAAGATCTCATTGGCTATTAACAATCTTAGTATAACCACTATTACGTTTTTTAATCTCAATTGGTTTTTCAAATCTTTTTTTGACTCTTATCTTTGATTTTAGGCCTAGAATTCTCATATATCTTGCTATTTTAGACTGACTAATTTGCATTGTTCTATTTAAAATTAATTTTATTTGTGGAGAACCATACAAACCATTGTGATAATTAAAAATAATCTGTATTTTTTTAGCCAAGCTTAAATCAAAATCTATTTGACACTCTCTTTTTCCATTTTTAATCCAGCGATAATAAGAAGCTCTTGTTATTTTTACAATTTTGCACAATTCATAAATTTTATGTATATTTTTATATTTTTCAATAAATTTATATTTATTGAAAAATATTTTTTTTGGTGTAAGTTTCTCATCATCTCATCAAACTTTTTTAATATCTCAAGCTTCAACTCTTTCTTTTTAAGTTGTTTATTTAATCTAGCAATTTCAATGTCTTTTGGACCTTTAATAGTTGTTAATTTTATCCTCATGTTTTTAAATTTACCAGTATTATTTTCTAATGCTTTTTCTCCATAAATTTCATAATCCAAACACCATCTTCTCACAGCGTGATATGAGACATCATTTTTCTCAGCTAAAACTCTAAATGTTAAACCCTGATCAAAGTGTTGCTTGACAATTATTAATTTTTGTTCCTTTTTTATAATATTTGCTTGTTCCCTTTTAAATTTGCCATAATAAAAAATCTCCTACACATACAATAATTTTATCTCAAAACTAAACCAATTTTTAGAAATTGCTTTTTGTTTTTTTATTATTGTATACATAAGAGATTGTATTCAAAAAGCCTATACATTGCTTTTTTTATTACCGGTGGGGGTTGTCAGAGTCGGTGGTAATTTCTAACCCTTCTTCTTTTATGGTAACGGATGACCTTGCTTTCTTAATAAAACGCTTGTGTTCTTGTTTATTTTTCTTCATTCTTTGCCGAAATTTTACTCTTTCCTTGTCTTGTCTTGCTTTCTCTTTTTCAAGTAATTGTTGTAACAACTTTTCTTCATAAAATTGTTGTCTATATTCATAGTCGTTCATTAATCTCATCATTTGATTATATTCTTCTGGGTTTGTTTCCTTTAAATTTTCTAAATAAAGTTTATTGTCTAACAGAACAAATGGCAATCATATAAAAATGGCAATTATAAATATTACTATGCTTAAAATAATTGAGCGGTAATCACCCGTTACAACAAAAGCTTGAAGTAATCAAGGCATTGATCAAGGTGCTGAAGTATATGCAACATTTACAAGATGAAGGGGCCCAACTACAACATAACCCACTATCATAGCAAATATTGGGGCAGTTATAAACGGTATAAAGAATACCCCATTTAAAACGATTGGGACCCCAAAAACTACTGTTTCATTAATGTTAAAAGCGGATGGAACAATGCTATATTTAGATATCCGCTTAACATCTTTTCTTTTTGAAAATGCTAGGAGACAAATAAGCAAACATAATGTGCAACCCACACCCCCAATGTTTACATATGAATCAAAAAATGGTTTTGTAAATATCTTTAAATTATTATTGTCTTTAGTATTTAATGAGTTTCCAATATTTCCTTGATTAGTATTATTTATTAAACTATTCCATCATATTGTTTCAAAAATTGAAGCAGTGACATTAGAGCCGTGTATTCCAAAAAATCAAAACAATGAGATTAATATAATATAAGTAAATGCCAAACCAAAATTTCCATTAAATTCACTAATAAAAGATAATGAATGGTTGAAAACATAAAATATTGAAGCTGATAAACCAAAACACGAAGGTGGGATAGAAGTTATTGTGTTAGTAATAGATATGTATAATTCATCATTGCCTGACTTAATATTTGTAAAAATATTATAAATTATACTTATATTATTTATATCTATATTTAACAACGAAAGGTCACCCGAACCCAATAACTCTGGTTTTTTTTGATCAAATATATAAAGGGCAAATATTTTCTTACCGGTAGGTGTGGAAAATTTATCAAAGTCATTTAATCACGCAGAGATTGATTCATTGTTAGTTCCAAAATTATTTATAATATTTTTTCATGCTTGAGAATTGTTCTTTGGCAATATAGTTAGGTCCTCAAGTTGTAAATTGTATTTATTTGCTGCATAGTCCAAAAAATTATCTACATCTATTTTTTTATCATAATAATCTCATATATCAAATTTATTACTTCCATATGATGAACTACGTATTTGAAATGTCTCTGGTCATGCCATAGCTATACCTAAAAAAATCAAATTGATTCCGGAAATAATCAATAATGTTATCGCCATTGGGATAAGATATGATAGATATTTAAATAATAGATTGTCATTATCTGTAGAATTAAATGTAAAAATTTGTTTAGAGGTTAGGTAGCCAAATAATTCAACACTAATAACTCCGGTTATTAGTGCCGAAAATAATCCGTTTACACCCATAAAAAAATTAAGCCGTCCCATGATTGAAATAACAAAACTTGATAATGATACAAACCCTATCATAACTGTATTAGTAGTTTTGTGTTTACCTTTTAGTTCTGATATATAATACCCATATAAAAAAACAAAATAAATTGAAATTATACCTATTGTTGCTGTGTTTATAATGCTAAACACCGACGTTAGTATATGCTGTATTTTATATCATTTTGTATTTTGGTTGGATATAAGCAAATCAACATCATCTCACGAATTACCACATATTCTGCATATTAATCCAATTAATGAAAATCTTTCTTTTGGCGAAGAACCAAATAACAATTGCGAAAGTAACGTTGAAATACTACCAATTATTAAAATTGGCACTAATGTTGTGAATGTTAAGCGCATTGCTTTAAAATGTCTCTTATTCCCTAATTTTTCTAGAGATGTAAAAAATCTTTGGGCCACATGCCAAGTTCTATTTGAATTATTGTAATTTACTTCTTTTTTCTCAATATTTTTCATAAACTCTAAAATTAATTATACTATATTTTATTACAATAAAAATTTATTATCAAATTATTTTACATTTATTTATTGCATTTTAAATTTAAAGCGGGTATAATAATAATGCTATCATACTTAAGAAAGCAACAGGAAATACCTTAATTTGTTGCCGAGGGATGAATATTTATAGATTATATTTTATTGTAATTTATTTTTGATCTAAACCTTGGTTAAACACCCAAGGTTTTATTTGTTTTTGCACTTATTATTAAAAGGAGGAAATAGATGACCAATACAAGACCTTCTCATGCTAAAAAAGCAGAGATTGTAAAAGATATTAGAAATAGAATAGAAAAAAGTCAGGGAGTTGTTATAGCTAAATATACCAATCTTTCTGTACAACAAATAGATAGTTTAAGAAATTATGCTCGTGAGAAAAATGTTTATATTAAGGTTTATAAAGATTCATTATTTGAAAGGGCAATAAATGAACTAAAAATTGAGGGGCTTCATGACTATTTAACAGATCAGAACATATTCTTATTTTCAGAGGAAGATGGGATAACTGCACCAAAATTAGTTGCAGATTTTGCCAAAAAAAATCCAGATCTATTATTAAAAGCGGGAATTTTTGAGGGTCGTATAATGGGAACGGATGAAATAAATGAAATCGCCAATCTTCCTGGAAGAGATGAATTGTACTCAATGTTTGCATCGGCTCTCGTTTACCCATTACGTCAGCTAATGCTTGTAATGAAGGAAGTTGCAAAATCAAAAACAGACTAATGTAAAACAATAAGTATGAAGGGCACACAATAAAAATAAAGAAGGAGATATACTATGGCATTATCAAAAGATGATATTATCAAGGCATTAGAGGAAATGAAATTAACAGAACTAAATGATTTGGTTAAAGCGATAGAGGACCATTTTGGAGTTGTTGCTGTCGCAGCTGTCGCAGCACAAACAGGAGTTGCAGATGCTGCTGCCGGACCATCAGAGGTTAGTGTTTTATTAACAAACCCTGGAGGGAATAAGGTAGCGGTTATTAAGGCTGTAAAAGAAATTACTGGATTAGGATTAATGGATGCTAAAAAATTAGTTGATGGAACATTGCCAGCTACATTAAAAGAAAATGTAAAAGTAGAAGAAGCTGAAACGATGAAAAAATCACTGATGGATTTAGGCGCTTCAATTGATTTAAAATAATATAATTTTATGAAAATTCTATTGGTTGGACAAAAAATAAATTTTGTTCATAAATAGAATTTTTTATTATTTAAAAGAAAAATAAATTTTTTTAAATGTGAATATAATCTCTTATGTATACAATAATAAAAAAACAAAAAGCAATTTCTAAAAATTGGTTTAGTTTTGAGATAAAATTATTGTATATGTAGGAGATTTTTATTATGGCAAATTTAAAAGAAAACAAGTCAAATATTCTAAAAAAGGAACAAAAATTAATAATTGTCAAGCAGCACTTTGATCAGGGTTTAACATTTAGAGTTTTAGCTGAGAAAAATGATGTCTCATATCACACTGTGAGAAGATGGTGTTTGAATTATGAAATTTATGGAGAAAAAGCATTAGAAAATAATACTGGTAAATTTAAAAACATGGGGATAAAATTAACAACTATTAAAGATCCAAAAGACATTGAAATTGCTAGATTAAATAAACAACTTAAAAAGAAAGAGTTGGAGCTTGAGATATTAAAAAAGTTTGATGAGATGATGAGAAACTTACACCAAAAAAAAATATTTTTCAATAAATATGAATTTATTGAAAAATATAAAACTATACATAAAATTTATGAATTGTGCAAAATCGTAAAAATAACAATAGCTTCTTATTATCGCTGGATCAAAAATGGAAAAAGAAAGTATCAAATAGATTTTGATTTAAGCTTGGCTAAAAAAATACAGATTATTTTTAATTATCACAATGGTTTGTATGGTTCTCCACGAATAAAATTCATTTTAAATAGAACAATTCAAATTAGTCAGTCTAAAATAGCAAGATATATGAGAATTCTAGGCCTAAAATCAAAGATAAGAATTAAAAAAGATTTAAAAAATCAATTGAGATTAAAAAACGTAATAGTGGCTATACTAATATTGTTAATAGTCAATGAGACCTTTACCAAAAAAATGAATTGTGAGTAACTGATGTTACCTATATAAAATATAGTAATAAATTTGCATACTTGAGTATTTTAAAGGGTGTAAAAACTGGATTTATTGTTGGATACAAAGTATCTGAAAGAAACGATAACAAACTTTATATGGATACGTGAAAAGAAGCTCAACAATATCACGATAAAAGTAAACCAAAAATCATTCATAGTGATAATGGTTATCAATATACTTCAATTTGAATTAGACGATTTTCTAAAAGAGAAAACTTATTTATCTCATTATCAAGACCGGGTAACTCTATTGATAAGGCTGCAGCAGAAACATTTTTTTCTCAATTAAAAACTGAGTATAAACATGTTTTATATCAAAAAACATTTTCAGATGTTTGTATGATTGTTGATGAATATATACGTTAAAGAATAACTATCAAAAGCAATGGACATACCCCAGCAGATATTTACCTTTCCAAAATAAAATGCCATTTCCAAGAAGAAATGACATTAAATTTATAAAAAACATTTTGTATACTTGACAAAGTATATTCAGTGTACTGAATTACACCTGTTTTTTTTATTTTTACTACTTATATTATAATTTATTTCTTTCATGAAATTTCAATGTTTTATGGACTTTTCAAATCTATTTAAGAAACGATTAAGGTTTTTAAATTTATCTCCAAATAATGATTTTATGAATTTTTGTTTTATTCAACCATATAACTTTTTGCTGGAGAATTGTGTTTGAACCCCTTTTTAGACATTAAATGTGTGATTTGTTTATTACACTTTACAAAGTTAAAAATATTTTCATTTGCAAAATCGCTAACGCGATCTGGTTGAATTATTAATTTTTTATTATTGTTTTTGCGAATGTTGATATATTTTCAAAAACCTTAATTACATTATTACTATTTTCATTCTTATCAAATTTAGAAGCAAGAACTTTCTGGTTTTTTCATATATAAGATATTAAACAATTTAATTTTTTAGATGAGTTTTTATCCTTTAAGAAAATCTTTATGTTTGTTCCATCAAAACTAATTACATTTGGTGTGTTATAAATCATTTTTACTAAATCGTCATTAACAAATTTGTTATGTTTTTTTGATAAATTATGTTTTTTTCTTATTCTGAATGTGGTTTTAAAAACATTTGGGCTTTCATTGGCAATTTTTCTAATTATTTTAATAGAAACATTTTCTTAGAAACCTTAATTCAATTAGAAATACCACTATAACTAATACAAAAATCCTTATATTTTCTAATAAATTCGCTAAAATACCTCTTTGCCCGCAAATATTTCTTACTAAAATATAATGGTAATGTTAGAATCGGAAGATTATTCTTAAATATATCTACAAGGGAAAGAAGATTAAATTTTGCTTTAAATTGTAGTAGGTTGTTCTACTAATATTGAAGTATTTAATTAAATAATTTGTGTTTAAATTAAAATTTGAAAATGCAATATATTTGTGAACATAAGTAATACTTATAAATTTTTTATTTTTGTATGTTAATTTTATCCTTCTTACTCATTTTTATCAAATTCATCATCACCATAATTGTGCAAGAAAGCGTTGACTTTCCAATACTTCATATTTTCCTTTTAATAATAGGTTATCCAGTTATGCTTTGTCTACCCCTTTTTTTAGCCTTTCATTTTCCTTTTTTAATTCTTTTATTTTCTTATTCTGTAATTTTAATTGTCCTTGATCGGCAACATCTTTTAATTCTCTTGCCATGTGTTTATTTTCCTTACAATTTATCTTATCTTTAGAATAACAAAATTTATCTTTCTTTGCTCAAATATATACCAGCTGAGGACCAGACTCTATATTTAGTTCATCTGTTAATTTTTTTGCACTTTCACCATTTTTAAATCTTTCTACCACAATTTTTTTAATATTTTTATCATAATGCTGATTTTTCATTATTTTCTCCTTTATAAAAAACTGGAGGTTTTATTCTCCAGAACACTTAGATTCCCTTACGCTCAGTATATGGGCCAAAAAAACGAAATTATTTTTCATCAAATCACAATCAATATGTTAGGGATGCCATGTCAAGAATAACTATAAAACCCCAAATGTTGTCGAAATTTATGGTACATATTTTAGATTCTATTTAAAAGGCAAAAAGAATATAACAAAAACATGTGCAATAATTTCATATTGTTGAGATAAAAAGAATATTATTTCATGTTCGTTTCAGCCAACAGAAAATTTTGCTAATGTTTTAAAAGTATAAAAAAAGTTAATAATTATGCTAAGAATGAAAATAAAAAAATAATTATTCAATCAGATCGTGGAACTGCGTTTGCAAATAAATCTATTTATGATTATGTTAATAGTTCAAAAAATATATTCCGCTCAATGTCTAATAGTGGTTTTAAACACAACTCTCCGACAGAGAGCTTAAATGGTTGGGTTAAACAAAAGTTTTTTAAATCATTCGGTAGAACATTTAGAGATATGAAACATTTTTCCAATTGTTTCCAAAAATTTGTTAAAAATTGAAATTGAATAAAGGAAATAAATTATAATTTAGAAAGAAAGTAGAACAGTTATTAGATTAACTGGTCTACTTAGAGTCATTTTTTTGTATTAGTAAATATATTAATAATAAAAATTATAAAACTTCACTATAAAAAAATAAGAGTATTTATTTTGTGAGTGTTATCCCAGAAAAAAATAAAATGCCATTTCGTAAAAGAAATAGCATTAAATTTATAAAAAACCTACGTAAGCTTGTCAAACGCTATTCTAAATGTTTTTAAAAGCAACTTTTAGTTTTCCAGAGAGACCTTTATTCCAGGCCCCATAGTAGTTGATACGGTTATATTTTTTATGTAAGTTCCCTTGGCTGATGCTGGCTTAGATTTCTTAATTATATCCAATACAGCTTTATAATTTTCTAATATAGATTCATCTTTAAAGGATACCTTTCCTAAGATTAAGTGAACATTTCCCTCTTTATCAGTTCTATATTCAACTTTTCCTTTTTTTATTTCATCTATTGCCTTTCCAACTTCCATTGTAACAGTTCCAGTTTTAGGATTCGGCATTAAACCTTTTGGTCCTAATATTTTTCCAATCTTACCAAGGCTAGCCATCATTTCAGGTGTTGCAACAATAACATCATAGTCAAACCAGTTTTCATTTTCTATTTTACTAATCATATCTTCCGCTCCAACAAAGTCTGCCCCCGCGTTTTGTGCTTCGGTAGCCTTTGTTTTAGTTAAAACTAATATTTTTTGAGATTTTCCAGTTCCAGCCGGCAACAGGATTGCCCCTCTTAATTGTTGATCTGCATGTCTTGGATCTAGATTTAAATTAAAAGCTATTTCTATCGTTGAATCAAATTTTGTTAATGATGTTTTTTTAATTAGTTCTATGGCATCGGTGATTTGGTATGATTTTTTCTTATCTACAAGCTCATTAGCTTGTTTTAATTTTTTGCTCATTTTTGCCATTATTTATTTTCCTTTTCTGGCATTCCATCAACCTTTATTCCCATATTTCTAGCAGAACCTTCCACTATTCTTATTGCTGCATCAATATTATAAGCATTCAAGTCTTTCATTTTGTACTCTGCAATTTCACGAACCTTATCAACTGATAAGGTTGCCACAAATTCTTTTCCAGGCAGTTTAGCACCCTTTTCAATTCCTGCGGCTTTTTTAAGTAAAAATGCAACTGGGCTTGTCTTCAGTTCAAAATCAAAACTTTTGTCATCATATGCAGTAATTATAACAGGCACCACATCACCAACTCTGTCCTTAGTTGCGTCATTAAATTGTTGTGTGAATTGGGGCATATTTATACCTAGCGAAGCTAATTCTGCCCCAGGTTTTGCTTGCATTGCCATAAACTCTAATTTTGCGATACGTTTAATTTTTTTTGCCACGAAAAACACCTCCTTGTTTCCGTTGTGGTCCTATCGATTTTATAAATCTTCCACAATTAAATTATCTAATAAGATTATATAGTATTCGAAATAATAAATGTTAAATAATTTTAATTATAGATAAATATCCCTCATTTAATGTAGATTAAAAGCATTTGGGATAACTATTTTCTATTGATATTTATATTTCCATATTAAAAATTACACTAAAATACATATTAATAATGTTTGCTTTGCGAATTTTAATTCAGAGAAATTATATATATAATAATTTTATTGGTAATAACTAGAAAATAATTTAGCATAAGGGAAGCTAAGTGTACTGAATTACACTTAGTTTTTTTTCTTTTTACTAATTATATTATAATTTATTTCCTTCATGAAATTTCAGTGTTTTATGAACTTTTCAAATGTATTTAAGAAATGATTAAGATTTTTAAATTTGTCTCCAAATGATTTTATAAATTTTTGTTTAATTCAACCATTTAAGCTTTCTGTTGGAGAGTTGTGTTTGAACCCTTTTTCAGACATTGAATGTGTAATTTTTTTGTTACCCTTTACAAAGTTAAAAATATTTTCATTTGCAAAAGCGCTACCGAGATCTGATTGAATTATTAATTTTTTATTATTGTTGTTTGCGAATGTTGATATATTTTCAAAAACCTTAATTACACTATTACTATTTTCATTCTTATCAAATTTATAAGCAAGAACTTTCTGGCATTCCCAAATATAAGATATTAAACAATTTAATTTTTTGTATGAGTTTTTATCTTCTAAGAAAATCTTCATGTTTGTTCCATCAACACCAATTACATTTGGTGTTTTATAATTCATTTTTACTAAATCATCATTAACAAATTTGTTATGTTTTTTTGATAAATTATGTTTTTTTCTTTTTCTTAATGCGGTTTTAAAAACATTCGGGTTTTCATTGGCAATTTTTCTAATCATTTTAATTGATACATTTTCTTGTTTAGAAACCTTAATTCAATTAGAAATACCACTATAACTAATGCAAAAATCCTTATATTTTCTAATAAATTCGTTAAAATACCTCTTTGCCTGCAAATATTTCTTACTAAAATATAATGGTAATGTTGGAATTGGAAGATTATTCTTAAATATATCTACAGGGGAAAGAAGATTAAATTTTGATTTAAATCTGTAGTAGGTTGTTCTACTAATATTGAAATATTTAATCAAATAATTTGTGTTTAAATTAAAATTTGCTACATATAAATATATTTGTGAACATGAGTAATGTTTATATATTTTTGATTTTTGTATATTAATTTTATCCTTCTTACTCATCCTCATCAAATTCATCATCACCATGGTTGTGCAAGAAGGCATGGACTTTTACAATACTTCATATTTTCCTTTTAATAATAAGTTATCTAGTCATGCTTTGTCTGCTTGTTTTTTAGTCTTTCATTTTCCTTTTTTAATTCTCTTATTTCTTTATTCTGTAATTTTAATCGTCCTTGATCAACAACATCTTTTAATTTTTTTGCCATAATTTTATTCTCCTTACAATTTACCTTATCTTTAGGATAACAAAATTTTTCCTTCTTTGCTCAAATATATACCAGCTGAGGACCAGAATATATATTTAGTTCATCTGCTAACATTTTTGCACTTTCACCATTTTTAAATCTTTCTACCACAATTTTTTTAATATTTTTATCATAATGCTTATTTTTCATTATTATCTCCTTTATAAAAAACTGGAGGTTTTATCCTCCAGTACACTTAGCTTCCCTTATGCTTTTTTATTTGAACTAAAATTTTTACAGAAAATAATTTTTATATTATATCCCAACAAGATTAAAATTTGAAGGGGGGAGTTGAACAAATAACTCTCCACATGTTTATAAATATTTATTATTAATAAAATTTGTTATTAATAAATATTTTAAAATCTTTGTAGAAATCTAAAAGTGAATTAAAGCGATTTTGAAAATGACAAATAAGATTGTTTATTTAACACTCACATTTAGAAGTAAAATTGTGCATTGTAATAAAATTATTTTCTGAATCTTATAATTTAGAGTTCGTGCAAGAGATTATTAAATTTGTATACAATTAAAATATACAATTAAAAAAATAATTTTTTGTAAGAGACTTAGATATGAAGTTTAATGTTGAAGCAACCACTTAAGTTTTTCATAAAAAAACCAATTATATATAAAACAACTTTTATAGTAAATCAAAATATGAAATACCAGAACCAATTTAGTTTTTTCTTAATTTATAAACATATTTTAAAATAAAGTATAATAAATCCCAATTTTTGAAAAAATTATTTGTGCATTTGTGGTTTGCATAAAAAAAATTCTATTTTTTATTAAATTCTATCTGTGTGATTTTTTAAGTCAAATGAATATCTAAAAAAATCAATTAGATATTTTAATTGATAATCACAAATATTATTTTAACTTACTTTTTAGTTAAAATAATATTAATATACTTATTTATTGTAAGAACACTCAAAAAGGATTAAAAATTATATAAAGTGTACGTAATTATATCATTGCATTTTGATTAGATTTTAATTCAAAAGGAGTTATCAATAGTAATCATTCCGGATTTCAATTTGGATTTTTTAATAAATTAAATGTTTTTAAAGCGTTTATCACTTACTGTCGATATACACACATCAAACCTTTTTTAAACTGATTAAGTTTATCAAATTCATATATATTATACAAAATGAAAGGTGTTTGTATTACATAGTTATTGCCGTTACTTGATAACTAATTTCTGACATGATGAATTAATAAGCCTTTTTAGAACAATGCTTTTTATTCTAAGTTTTATTTTTTATTTTTTTGCAAACTTATTTTAATTGTTTATCATTGAGTTTAATTTTTGCAATGTATTCTTCCTAATTCAAGAAGACAATTTTAATTATTCTATATTATTATATTAAAAAATTATATTTGAAATAAGTTTCCATCAGAAATTATGTTATGTTTTTTTATAATTTTGTGAATCTTCATTGTATTTGTGTAATCTGATAATGATTGGTATTTCATATTTTAATTATATTTATTAATAAAAAAACCTTCTACCTATAATGTAAATGTTATTTTCCTGCCCAAGATTATTTTTACTGAATATTTATAATTTATGCCTCTTTTATTGTTTTTATAATAATTGGGTTAAGCGGTTTATCATTTGAGTCTTTTTTTTCAGAGGCGATCTTCAAGGCTATATCAATACTATCTTTGTCAATTAACCTACCAAAGCTTGCATATTGGCCATCAAGAAAAGATGCATCACCAACACAAATAAAAAATTGACTTGTTGCGCTATCATATGCAGGTGTTCTCGCCATAGATAAAACTCCACTCACGTGAGAAAGATTTTTGTTTTTATCCCACCCATTTGCTTCAAATTCGCCTTTAATTGTTTTTAATTTTTCTTTTTCTTCCATGTTTTCATACATTCCTCCACCTTGAATTACAAAACCTTCTATTATTCTATGGAATATTAGATTATCAAAAAAATTATTTTTTATTAGATCAATAAAATTTGAAACAGATATTGGGGCTAATTCTGGATAAAGTTCAGCATTCATCACTCTACCATCGGTTAATTCAATTACTATATTCTTTGCCACTGTTATGAGTTCCCCTCAATATTTTCAAATGGGAGCTCTGTTGGTGTTATTCTTCCTAAAAATTCTATCCCGATAGTAGCTACACCTTTTGTTTCATCAATCTTAATAACTTTTCCAGACGAACCTATAAATGAACCCGCAATTATATTTACAAAATCACCAACGGAAAACTCTGCCTTTTTAATAGATTTACTTGCATTAAGCTTCGTATTCAAAATCATTTTTGAAACTTCCTCTGTTGTTAGAGGAAAGGGCTTGGTACCTTTTCCAGACGAACCTATAAAACCCGTTACTCCAGGAGTGTTCCTTACCATAAATCATGTTTCATCAGTCATAACCATGTTTATAAATAAATATCCCGGGAATTTATTAGCGTTTTTTTTCTTTTTATCTTTTGATGTTACTGTTGTACTACTAACTTTGATATCAAATATTTGGTCTGTTAGATTATTTGTTATAACCTTTTGAGACAAATCGTCTCTAACTTTTTCTTCTAATCCAGTTATACAGTTAACAACAAATCATTGCCCCTTGAAATCTGATAATTTTTCTATTAATTCGCTTTGTTCTAATTGATTAGACATGTTTTTCCTCTTTTCCTTAAATTATTTTTATGTACAAAAATAAAGTTGATATTCCCCAATCTGCAAAATAAAAAATAGCACCAAATATAAGTATAAATACAATAACCCAAAAAAATTTAATTGCAACATCTCTTCTTGAGGCTCATCTTATCTTTTGGACTTCTTTTACCATTTTAATTGGTCATTCCCTAAAATACAATGATGCATTTCTTTTTTTCTTTTCAGTTTTAAACTTTTCATCCTTGATAAGCTTTTCTCTTAGTTTTTTTGACTCGGGATTGTCATCTTTTAGAGAGTTTAACAACTCTTGACCTTTCTTTTGATTTTGATGCTTTCTAATAATTTTTTCTTCTTTTTTACTTTTTATATATGACTCTTTAGCCTTGAGTTTTTCAAATTTAGATCTAAGTTTTTCTTCTCTCGATAATTTAACTTTGGTTTTTATTGTTCTTGCTTTTCGAACCTTTTTTTTCCTTGTTTTTTCATTATCTGGTTTATCATTTATAACATCATCAATAAAATCTGCCATTATCTCGACTCCTTATGTTGTGTATGTTTTTCACAAGTTTTACAAAACTTATTTAAAATAAGTCTCTCCTTATGAGCTAAAGAACTTTTTGTTTTTTTATAGTTTCGTGAGAAACAAATAGAACAAATTAACAGTACTTTAGAATTTTGTTTTGTTTTATCCACGTGTTTCCTTGCAAATTTTTCAATTAAAAAGTAGGCAAAAGCCTACTTAATTATTATATATTATTTTATCTATTAAATTAAATTATTTTTTAGAAAAAGTGTTAATTTTTCTCAACAATTATAGACATTTTTTCTAGTACTAATTTTTGATTCATATATCTCTTTTCTTGTAAAGCCTTTAATGATTTTTCTATATACAATTTTATCACGCTCTTCTTGCGAATTAATAAATTGATTAATGTAAGAATTTTTGTATATTTCTGATTCATTTGCTCATATACATTGATCTTCAAGAATATCATAATAACGCTCACTAAATTTATTTTTGTATTTATTAATAATTTCTCTATTATATTTTCTATAAATGTTAAGAATGTTATTTTGTAAAATTTTAGATACATATGTAGATATATGGCATTTTCCCGGCTTTCAAGATTTTTGTGCCTTGATTATTGATTCATATAAAGTTAATAAAATATCACTTTTTTCAAAAGGGAAACCTCTTGTTTTACAAGTAAATTCAAATTTATCTGCATGATATTTTGAAATTTTAAATAGTTTTTCTTTTTCATCTTCATTTATATTATGGCTATATGCCTCTGATATGAGTATTTTTAATGTGTCATTAAATGTGTTCATTTTGCTTTTTATTTAAATTATAAAATATGATACCAGCTGCCACTGATGCGTTTAGAGAGTCAATACCATTCTTTTTGGTATTGATTGTAAACAAAATATCGCTTATCTTTGCAATATTATTTGAGACGCCATCACCTTCATTTCCGATGACAACAACTGATTTGTTGTCTCAACTTATGGATTCCAAATCTTGCGAATTGTTTCCTAAATATGAACAATATATTCAGTATCCATTTTTTTTTAATTGGTTGATTGCATTTTTAATATTTGAAACTCTGTATATGTCTATTAAAAAAGCTGCTCCGGATGAAGAATTTATTACAACCTCTGATATTGGTGCCTGATTTCGATTTAATACAATTATTCCATCAAAATTAAATAGGTATGCACTCCTAATTATGGCACCAAAGTTGTGTGGGTCTTGGATTTTGTCTAAAATAAGTAACTTGGATTTTTTTGAATTAAGTTTTACTATATCGCTAAAATCTGAATATGATACTTCAGATATCTCAGCAGCAATTTTTGCCTTGCCATTTTTTATTAAATTTAAAAAATCCTTTCTTTCTATATTTTCAACTATAATATTATTGCTTTTAATTGCTTTATAAATTTTATCATCAAAAATAAATTTATCACATAAGAAAATTCGCTTAATTAAAAAGGGTTTATTTAGAATGAGAACTTCTATTGCATTTTTACTTTTTAGCAAAAACATGTTAAAATATCCCTTTATCTATTAGAATATTCCTTATTCTATCTGCTTCACTATAGTTTTTATCTTTTAAAGCTTGTTTTCAAATACTTAGAAGATTTTTATCTTCCTTAACAAGCTCTTTTATTTTACTACAAAATCCAAGTTTTTTCAATATATTTTTATAAAAATTTAAAACATTTTTATTTATTTTTCCAATCTTTAAATTATAATTTATACTTTTGTAAACTTCATCAATAATGGTAACTATCATTGGCAAATTGAGGTCATCCTCAAAATAATTTATAATTTTTGAATTTCATAAACCTATTTTGTCACTTGTGCAACCTTCACTAACCACTTCCTCTAAATATACTTTTCAATTCAACGTTTTAATTAACTTTTCATGTTTCTCAATTCATTTTTTCGATGCATCAATAACATCCTTAGAAATATTTAAAGGGCTCTTATAATTTGTGTTAAAAAATAAAAATCTAAGGGTTTCAACCCCATATTCCAAAATAAAATCTTGTATTGTTAATGTGTTATTAAGAGATTTTGACATTTTAAATCCGTTAACTGATAGATGTCCATTATAAACTCATATCCTTGACAATTCGATATTATTTTTAGCATAAAATTGAATTCTTTCATTTTCATTATGAGGAAATTTGAGGTCTATTCCACCTATATGAATATCAATTGTATCATTAAAATATAAATCATTAAAAACTGAACATTCAGTGTGTCATCCTGGCCTCCCATACCCTCATGGTGATTTATATTTTATACCTTCTTTAGTATTCTTTCATAATGCAAAATCTAATATGTTAGTTTTCTGATTTAAACCTTCATTTTTATTACCGGGTATTAACATATTTAATGTTTGATTTGATAGCCTTCCATATTCTTTTTCAAAATTTTTAATATTGAAATAAACATTACCATCATTGGTATATGCTGCACCTTTATTAATTAGTTGTTGGATAAATTCAATTATTTCTGGTACATGATCAGTTACCTTTATTATATTATTTGGCTTAATAACTTTTAACGAATTCAAATCATTGATAAAATATTTTGTAAATTTTTCACTAATTATATTCTCACTTACGTTTTCGTCTAGAGCTCTTTTAATTATTTTGTCATCTATATCTGTGACATTAATTAAAAAATTATATTTAATATCAACTAATTCCAGATATCTCAAAATAAAGTCGGCGAGAAATATTGGCCTTGCATTGCCAATGTGAATATAATCATAAACAGTTGGACCACACATATAAATATTAATATTTTTTTTATCTATAAGTTTTATATTTTTTTTAGATAAAGCATCAAACAATTGTAACATTAATTAACTCTTATCAATCTCTTTTTACAAGAGGGTTAACTATATCATATGTGGTTTTTAAGATTGCAACATTTAAAATCACTTTAATTGGCACTTGAATTAATCTAGCAATAACTATAGAAATATAACCAACTTCTCCTATACCAAAATTGGCAGCATCGCCTCACGGTGTAATAATAACAACAACTAAAAATTCTTCAACACTTGCAAACAAAATAATTGGGAGGAGAGTGTTGAGTTGAGTTTTTTTGCCCTTTGTTAAATAATATATAGCCCATGACCATATAATAAAAACACAAATAGATACTACCAACAAGAATATAGAGGAATAAGTATTTGAGGACATTTTTATACCAAAAACACTAACATCCTTATTATACACCTTGATTAAGTATCACATAAAAAATGCAAAAACAAAAAGAAACAAATTTATAAGTACAAAAATTATTAGGTTACTACCTTTTGATATCTTAATAAAACTAGAACCCAATCCTGAAATAAATCCGAATGCAATTATTGTTACTAAGAAGGCCGGGTGAAGATATGATGGCACAAAAAGAACCATAAAAAATTCAGTTACAAGTCCACATAAAAAACCAACTATAGGGCCAAAAATAAATCCAGTTATTTTTACCATCAAACCTTCAAAAATAATGCGAATAGAGGGAATAACAGTTAGAGGTACTATTTGAGAAACAAGAATAGTAACACTGACACTGACAGCTATCATCATCGTAATATATGTAATATTTTTTGTGGTGAATCTAATACCGTGATATCTCTCTCTTAAAATATAAAAACTTAAGGTGTTGTATAAAATATAACATGATAATGCTGCACCTATGATAAATGAAGCAGCATATGCAAGATTATTTCCAACTAACATACTTTTTAGTAAGTGTTCCATTTATTTTTCCTCGTAATTAATATAACTATATTTTACCTTGTTTATAATTAACATTATATTTTTTTACCTTTTTTTTGTTCTTTTCTAAGTCGTTTATCCTCTTTTTTTTGTTCCTTAGGAGAGAGAATTTTTAATTTACCAGATAAAATTGCTTTCTCAATATCTGCATCTTCTATTGCATCCGCTCTAGGTGTGGAAAAAATGTCATCCTCTTCTTTTATAGGGCCCAAGTCTATAACATCTCCCCTATCTTGAGTTTGAACAATATTTTGCTCACTTAGAAAAGATTTTGTAACTTCAGACGTGTTATTAGACTCATCATTATTATCAGATTTACCATCTTTATCTAAAAAATCCTTATAAATATTTGATAAATCAACGCTATTACTTTCGGAAGAATCGATTGTAGCATTATCTAAAATAAATTTTGGTTTATTAGGATCGGTGGAGGGCGCAACTACCGTCACCATTTCTGAATTATTAAATGAGTTAATCCCCTCTTCTTGTATTTTATCCAAATATATAGACTCACTTGTCTCTTCTATTTTCTTTTGATAATTATTTGATATGCTACCAATTTCCTTAGTAAAGGTAAGATCTTTTACAAGTTCGGTTTTACCATCAAATTTATCATAGCTTGCCGCTTCTCCAAGACTATTATCATCATAGTTATTAATTAGTGAGGGTTTTTCAATTATATTTCAATATTCAGGTTTAGGTGAACTAAATTTTTTCATTGTTAATTCCATAAAATCATCATCAACAGGCTTTGAGTCAAGTGTTTTACTATCTCATTTGCCAGACTCAAAATCGCTTTCTGGTATTACATCGTCAAAATAGTTTGTTGTACTTGAATCACTACTCTCAAAATCTTCATCAAAATCTTCGCCTGAATTTAGATCTTGATCATTTTCGAAATCTTCATCAAAATCTTCATCTTTATTGTCGAAATTTTTTGTTCCTAAAATTGCCCTATTTATAAAGTCTTCTCCCTTTTGGCTTAAAAATAATTTATTACTTATTATTTCCTTTTGCTCCTGGAACATTTTTGCATAAAGAGTTTGTATAAAAGTTTGTGCATCATTTTCAGAAATAAACGTTGCAATTATTCTTTCTGTATTGATGTCAACAACTTGATATAACCTATTGTTGACTGTTATTGTATAAGTTGACATCCTATACACCCCCACGTGACATGATTAACTAAATTTTCTATTTATTTTCTTGTATAACACTATCAACTGAAATTTTAATATTTTTTAATACACCCGCATTATTATCGTAAGCATCATTTTCACCATCAAATGTATATGATGTAGGAATTAAAAGTAAATTTTTTGCTGACGTAAATACCCCAAATTTTTCTAATAAATTACTTATTAAAAATGTCGCAGTGTAGGTTTTTTTCTCGTTTGTAATTGTAACCTCAAATCTATAGGTTGGGGACGGTTTATAGTATATTACAGTATCATCTAGACTTGTTTTATCACCTTTTTTAGTATAAAAGATAAGCTTGCTTGTGTCTATATTTTCATACATAATATTATTAGTGTTCTCAATAATTTGATATTTCTGAGGTGTATCTTTTCAAGACCCAATTAGCATCATATTTTTGTTAAAATTAGTTTTTCACGTTGCAATATCTGGATCTTTATCACTTTTAGTGTCTAGGTTTGCAAAGTCATCAATTTTTCCTGAGTCTGGGATAATAATATTATTATCTTTATCTTTATCTATAGCAAAAGTCTTAAATTTGTTTACGTATGATCCTTTTGGGTCCGAGGGTTTATATGTGTTATAATAGGAATAGTTACTATCTGCTAAATTATAGTTAACGGCGGATATAAAAGTGTTTGAATTTTCACTGCCATTTAGTAAATTATAAAAATCATTTCAATTTTCAGTATTTGTTGAATTTTTTAGACCTTCCACACTGTATTGGTATAGTGCACTTTCTCCAAAATAGTTTAATGCATTGTCATTATCTTTTTTTGATGTATATTTATCCTTTGTATATGTTAGAAGTTCCAGAACTTCCTGTGTAAGCGATGGTAATGTTGTTCCGGTTGTTGAAAAATTTTCAACATCATCTTCGATTTTACCTCTATCATTATTAATTTGTGTATAAATTTTTAATTGATTAGACTGAGGAACTATTCTACATGAAAATACATTAGACGCAGATGCACCCAATGTTGCTGATAACATTAAACCAAGTATTTTTTTCTTCACATAAACCTCATTATCTTATAAAATTATAACATATTTGAAATGAAAATTCATAATTATCAAATTACTCATTCTTTTGTTTCTCGGCAAATTTTCCATTATTCTTTGAAAATACATAATTAATATCACACGTTGCACCGTTACGGTGCTTTGAAATAATCAAAAGTGTGTCATCCTCATATAATTTCTTTTCTTCTTCTGATAGTTGACTAAAATTATAATAACTCTCACGGTATAAAAACATTATCAAATCCGCATCCTGTTCTATTGCTCCCGAATCCCTTAGGTCAGACATCATCGGTCTTTTATCTTCCCTTTTTTCAACACTCCTTGATAGTTGGCTTAAACATACAATAGGAATATTAAGTTCACGAGCTATTTTTTTAAGTCCTTGTGAAATCTTTGATATTTCATTTTGTCGATTTTCAAATGATCTATTGTTGTCAGCACTATAAAGAGTTATAAGTTGTAAATAATCAATAAAACAAATTTCAATATCTTTTTCTCGTCTTGCTTTTCTTAATCTTGTTTGTATATCCAACAATGATAATCCCGGTGTGTCATCGATATATAAATCTGAATTTAAAATATGTTTTTGAGCATAAACTAATTTCTCAAAATTATTAATTATTTCTTCACCATATCCCGATTTTATTATATCCATTTTAACTGTTGATGCAGAACTTAGTAGACGTTGTGTTATTTGATCCTCAGGCATTTCTAATGAAAAAAATAATGCAGGGGATGATACCGAGGCGTTTAAAGCAAGGTTTAGTGCAAATGCTGTTTTACCCATACTTGGTCGGGCTGCAAGGATGATAAGATCACCTTTTTGAAATCCATTTGTGTTCTCATCGAGCACTCTAAACCCACTAGTGACCCCTGATAAACTCCCAGATGTTTTTGACCTTGACACAATTTTATCAATCAACCGTTCAATTGCAGAGTCAATTCTAACTATCTTTTCATCACGAAGTGATGTTCTTAATCCCAATATTTTTTGCTGTGCAAAACTCACCAGTTCCTCTGCAGATTCATATGACATTTTTTTAGTCTGTATTTCTTTTAATGTTAGATCTAATTTTTTCAACATAGAATTTTTAAAAATAAATTCCACTATATTAAGGTATGTATCATCACCAGAGTATGAATTATTAATTTCATTTATTTCCTTTAGAATTTTTTCAGAATTTTGTTCAACACTTAAAATATAATCAACAAGATTCTTAAAGGATATTTCAATATTTTTTATGTGCATAGTAAAAATATATTTATATATTTTTTTTGTGTCGCTAGAATAAAAATCATCTGTTCCCAATTTAGAGATTATTTCAGACTGAATATTTACTGAATTTAAAATAATCGATATTATTTCTCTCTCGGCTTCTGCATATAAATCAAACTGAATTGATTCATTATTATTTTTCATTTATATTTACCCTTAAAATAGTTTCAATATTATGCTCTAATTTTATTTTCAATTCATGGGTTCCTATATCTCTAATATTCTCGTGTTTAACAAACTTGCGCTTATCTATTTTTATATTGTATTCTTTTTCAAGTGTTTCACAAATCTGTGATAAACTAATGCTCCCTTGTGCTCTACCATTATGAAATTCTAATTTAAAAGATAGTTCAATAGATTCTATTTCCAAAGCAATTTTTCTAAAATTAGCAAACATTTCCTCCTTTTCAGCGATCTCTTCGCCTATAACATGTTTGAGATGTGCTATATTATCCTTGGTTGCTAAAATTGCAAATTTTTTAGGAATTAAATAATTTTTTGCATAACCATTCTCTACCTCAATAATGTCATTTTTTAGCCCATAATTTTTAATATCTTTAAGTAAAATAACTTTCATATTCATCACCTATTAAATTATACAATAAACAGATGAATAAATATCAATAACTTAAAATATTTATTTACTTTTCCTTTATTTTATATAAAAAAATGTATAAATACATTTTTTTATTACTACAGTGATTGGTGGTCTTTGTCAACAAATGGCAACAAAGCCATATTTCTCGCTCTTTTAATAGCAAGAGATAACATTCTTTGATGTTTTGGTGATGTACCAGTTGCTCTTCTTGGTAGTATTTGCCCATTTGTTGAAATAAATTTTCTAAGTAATTCAACATCTTTATAATCAATGTAATCTATTTTATTTTCAGCAAAAAAGTTTGGTTTTTTTCTTTTAACATATTTTTTCATTATTTCTCCTTTTTAATAATCTCATAAAATAGAGTCTTCATCTATTATTTTTGAAGATTCACTATCTTTTTTGTTTGTTTGTTGTTCATTAATAAAATCCTGACCTTCTTTTATATCCGATGAAGATTCACCAGGTCTTGATAAAAATTCAACTCTCTGGGCACTAACATTTACATTTGTAATGTATGTACCATCATCCTTTTTGTCATTTCTAATATTAATTGCCCCCTCAACAGATACTAACGACCCTTTAGAAACATACTTAGAAATATTTTCAGCAACATTATTCCATGCAACACAGGGAATAAATTGTGATTGTTTTTCACCATTGAAAAAACTATTTACAGCAACTGTAAAAAAAACATAATTTTTACCATTTGTAGTTTTCTTTAATTCAAGGTTCTTTGTCACTCTTCCAATTAAATTAACGCAATTCATAATTGTACCTACAATCTATATTATTCATTACTTGTTGGTTTAGTTTGTTTTGTTTCTAATGGTTTGGAATTAATTTTTTTTAATTCACCATCTTTAGAACTTTTTTCGTTGGTTCCAGATTTCAAATCATTTTCAAAATTTATTTCAAACCTTCTTGCTCCATCATAAGGTCTTCTAGGTTTAAAATTTTTGTTTTGGCGATCACGTTTTTCATCTCTAAATTTTGACATATCTGTTTTTGATAATTTTGTTGTTTGAATATATCTTTTTTCAGACTCTGTATTAATAACCATATTTCTAACAACATTTTTATCAATTCTACTTATACGTTCAAACTCTAAAATATTCTCCGGGTTTGTTTCAACAATATAAATATAGTAATAACCTTGTTTTTTGTGATTTATAACATAACTAAAATCCCTTAGACCTCAATCTGCACTTTCAATAATTTTTCCACCATTTAGTGTTAGCGGACTTTCAAGTTTGTTTATAATATCTTTTGTATTTTTTGTATCCTTATCCAGGATTATCATAATTTCGTATTTTCGCATTATTCTCCTCTTGGTCTTACGGCTCTACTGAGCAAGGAATTAATAATATTTATTATTAATTCATAAAAATATTATAAACTATTTTTAACATATATACCACCAAAAATAATTATATTGTGATGAAAGTTTACTTATAACCACAAATAAAATATTTTATTAAGAATTTTATCCCTTATTTGCAAATTGTAGAATAAAAAATCGACATTAAAAGTCGATTATATTTATTTATACTTATTACTATTAAGATTGTGAAATCTCATCTGATTTAACAAAATTTAGGTCATAAATTTTATTAACATAAATAGAATAATTATTTGGTGGGTCATCCTGATCGGTCTCGTGGTTTAATCTATCTATAGAAATATCATAAATATGAAATATACCATTATCAAAGGTGGGGATATAAAAAGTATGTCAATAAAGATCAATAAGACCATCTCTTGTTAAATTAAGGTCAAGATCACTTAATAAAGTATCTTTCTTATAACCATAACGAATTAAAGCGCGTCCAATTGCATCGTGATATGGACAGAAATTATCTTCATCTTCATCTACAATATTAAAAAAATAATTTAGGGCTTTAATATAATCACCAATATTATATGAGGAGAATTTTTGTACTTTTTGTTCCTTAAAAAGATTATTTGAATATTCATAAATATCTCATGAATTAATAATTGTTTTTTCTTCTCCTTTGGTATTGCCATATGTATTTCCGACAGCTTCACATACATTGTCAAGAGTATACTCTTTTCCGTGTAAATTAAGGTCTAATTTTTCATTTTCATATGATATACTCTTTTTGTTTTGATCAATTAATGATCTTTTTGCAACCTCCATCCCTATTCAAATACCACCTCCAAGTACAAAACCAAATGTGACAATTGATATAAGTATTCAGATGTGCTTATCCATATATTCCTTTCTATTTTAAATCTTTGGGAAAGGTTAATTTTAAGTTATCTTTTTCACCTTCTATTAAACAAATTTTGCTAGATGAATAATATTTTGTATATAGTTCTAATTCATCTTGCCAGTCAAACATTTTTTGAATATCTATTATTTTTCTAAAAACACTAACATTTATAAGTTGGGGTGTTTGAGTGATAAAATAATTATCTCTATTTATTGTTGAAATAGTATTATTATTTATCATTTTCAAACTATCACTAATTTTTAAATGTGGCACCACTATATCTCATATTGAAGAAGTTTTTTTCAGTAATCTAATAATTAAATCATCTGTAAAAAATGGTCGCGCAGCGTCGTGAATGAGCACAAAATCTGTATTGCTCATTTTAATTCCATTTGCCACAGACTCTCCTCTAGTTTTACCTCCAAGACAAAAAATAAGGCGTTTATCTTTTAACCTCTCCGCGTGAATTAAATTTATATTTTCTTTTGAGCATACTAAAATAATTTCATGTATGCATTTAAAATTTAAAAACTTTTTGATAACAGTCTCTAAAACTGTTAGGTTATTATCGAGTTTGACCAGTAATTTATTTTTTGTAAATCTAGTGGCCATTCCCGCTGCAACAACTATTACTCCTATACTATTTTCCATAATTAAAAAATATCCACATTGTTTTTTTTGCAAAAATCAGTAAATTTTTTTGATCAAACTGAATAATGAACTTCAGCAATATGTTGCTTTTCACAGATTAACATCAAAAATCTATTAACATCAAATCCAATGGAAATTGTAAGTGGTAACAAATTAGACTTTATTAAATAATTATATTCTGTGCTACTCTTTCAATTTTCCTTTAGCATCCTATTTTGTTCTTTCAGTTTTTCTGTCATAACTTGATAAGAGGAATAGGCGATGTCTACGGATTTCTCAATTGCCCAATTATAAACATACAATGTAGAATAGGATTCAAAATCAAATATATCTTCCGAAAATATTTGTGATCCATATTTACTGTTTATAAGTGGTACTATATGATTATACACTACAAAGTTACCATTTTCTCTACCAAAAAGGTTAATTCTTTCCTGAAATGTTGCAAGTGGGTACATTATTTTTAATTTTCTATGCGAAATAAAAATTAATTGCTGCGATAGATGGTTATTTTGAAGTTCATTATAATCATTTGAAAGTTTCATATCTATTTCATATAAAACAGAATAAAGCATTGTTAGAGTATCTAAATTTTTATCTTTTTCATATTTATCGGCAAATAATTCAATTCCTATTTCATCATAAACAACACTTGTAATATTATCAACTTCAACGTCACGTCGGATTGATTTAGAGTTAGTTAAAATTCCTTTGTTAACTTCATTAAACCCACCTTTCATAATAGATTCTCGACGTCATTTGTTATCTCTTTGCAAAACTTCGCCAAATATCTTCAGGCTCGGGATATCAAAATCAATAGGCCGGTAGCTATTATTAAAGTCGTCATTAAGTCATTTATTTTTTTCAGTAATCAATGGAGAGTGTATAAACTTAAGATCTCATTTATTCTTCAGCAAAACAAAAATTTCGCTATAAAACTTATCAATTAAATCATAGGTTTCTGCTAACGATAATTTTGATACATAACCAAGTTCAATTCCGTATTTCATATTTCTATCCTCTAGGTTTTAGTTGTGGAAATAAAATTACATCGCGAATTGATTCACAATTTGTGAGAAACATTACTAGTCTGTCTATTCCTATTCCTATTCCCACTGTGGGGGGCATACCATATTCTAATGCCTCAATGAAATCAATATCCATATCTGCCGCTTCTTCATTTCCAGATTTTTTTTCTTTTAATTGGTCGAGAAATCGTTCATATTGGTCTATAGGATTGTTTAACTCTGAAAATGCATTTGCATATTCTCTACCATTAATAAACAATTCAAATCTATCTGTAAATCTTGGATCACCCTTGTTACATTTAGATAATGGTGAGATTTCCTTTGGATGACCTATTACAAATGTCGGTTGAATTATTGTTGGCTCAACAAAATATTCAAAGAATAAATTGATTATATGTCCAACAGTTGAATGATGTTTCTCAAAATTAATGTTGTGTTTTTTTGCTAAGTCAATTGCTTGTCCATAGTCAATATTTTTTCAAAAATCAATGCCGGTTTTCTCTTTTATAGCATCAACCATGTGAACTCTATTAAATTTTTTGGATAAATCAAAATCAATACCTGCAAAATTAAGGTTTAAACTGCCGAGAGTAACTTTAGCACTCTCTCTAAATAATAATTCTGTTAAATCCATCATATAATAAAAATCTTTGTAGGCAATATAAATTTCTATCGATGTAAATTCAGGACTATGACGTGTATCGATTCCTTCATTTCTAAATAACCTTCCAATTTCATATACACCTTCGAAACCACCAACAATACATCTTTTAAGATATAGCTCAGTTGCAATTCTTAAATAAAAATCCTTATCTAAGGAGTTATAAAATGTAATAAATGGCTTCGCTGAAGCACCTCCATTTATTAAATTTAGGACCGGGGTTTCAACCTCAATACATCCCAACCCATCTAAAATTTTTTGTATAGTTCTTATAATTTTAAATCTCTTGATAAATACATTTTTTACATTTTCATCAACTATTAGATCTACATATCTTCTTCTGTACTTTTCTTCAACATCTGACAACCCATGATATTTATCTGGCAGAGGGCGCAAACTCTTTGATAAAAGTTTATATTTTTTAACTCTTAGGGTTAGCTCTCCATGATCTGTTTTCATCATTACACCCTCAAGACCTACTATATCTCCCAAATCTAAATCTCTAAAAAATACAAATTCATCAGCACCAAGTTCATCTTCCCTAACATAAATTTGAATTAATGATGACTCATCTTGAATATTTGCAAAAACAGCCTTTTTTCCAGCCTCTCGGAAAAATCTAATTCTTCCTGCGATCTTTATAATTGTGTCATTTTTATTTGAAAGTTCCTCTTTTGTAAATTTTTCAAACTTAACTATTAAATTTTCAATTTTTAAATTTTTTTCAAATTTTGTTTCCAAAAATGGGTCGCGGTTTTTCTCAATAAGTTTTTTATATTTATTTCTTCTTATAAGTTCTTGTTCACTAAACTTTCTGTTAGCCATTAATTAAATCCTACTTTCTAATATTAATTTCTAATAATTTAATAATATCATTTTTTGTTGAAACTTCCACAGCCTTTTGATTAATATCCTGTGATTTTAATTCTTTAGGAATATTCTTAAGGTACCAAACAATCTGTTTTCTCATTTCACGAACTCCTCGAAGCTCACCTTTTTCCTTTATTAATATACCTACATGTTTAACAATTATATCAATAACCTCTTTCGGAGTTGGTTTTTTAGTGTATTTTCCAGTTAATAAAAAAGTATCTATTTCTTGAAAAATTCATGGATTTCCTTGAGCTGCTCTAGCAATCATTATGGCATCGCAGTTTGTTTTCTCAAACATATCTTTTGCAGTTATCTCGTTGATAATATCACCATTACCAATGACAGGGATCTTGACACTATCCTTAACCTTTGATATTCAACTTCAATCGCTTTTTCCAGAAAAATATTGGCTTCGTGTTCTACCATGAATTGTTAGTGCGCTTGCTCCATTTTGCTCACATATTTTTGCAACCTCAACCACATTAATATTATTTACATCTCAACCAATTCTTAATTTAACGGTGACAGGTTTTGATGTGTTAATAACAACGCTTCGCACTATCTCTCCTATTTTGTTAGGGTCTTTTAATAATGATGCGCCAGCTTGGCTCCTTTCCGCCACTTTAGGGGCCGGACAACCCATATTAATATCTATAATATCACACTCACAATTTTGCTCAACATACTGCGTTGCTTTTACATATGATGATAAATTATTACCAAATATTTGCATTGAAAGGGGTCTTTCATATTTATCAACTTTTAACATATTTAATGATTTTTCATTTTTATGAACTATTCCATCTATGCTAACCATTTCAGCACAAACAAGCCCAACGCCAAAATCCTTGCAAATTCTTCTGAATGCAAGGTCTGTAACACCAGCCATTGGCGCTAGGATAAGATTGTTAGAAATTTCGATGTGTCCTATTTTAAATTTTTTCATTTATATTATATTATACAAAATATTTAATTATGCTCAATCAATCTCTGAAGGTCTTTTAGGGTTTGGATTTTCTTTAATAAAATCAATTAAACCATTTTTAACGTGTATAACAGTATCTGCAACCTCAGCTATGTTAGAGTTATGTGTTACAACAATTACAGTTGTTTTAAATTTTTTATTCACATCAATTAAAATTTCTAAAACTTTTCTGCCCATTTCTTCATCAAGAGCACCTGTTGGTTCATCTCCAAATAAAATTTCAGGATTTTTTGCAAGGGCTCTAGCAATAGACACACGTTGCTGCTGTCCACCAGACATTTGATGGGGATATTTGTTTATTTGTTCTGACATTCCAATTGTCTCAAATATTTCCTCGATTGATAATCTGTTTTCTTTATTTGAACATAGATTTTCCCCTACCTCTGCGTTTTCTCTTGAGGTAAGATTAGATAATAAATTATATTGTTGAAAAATGAAACCAATATTATTTCGTCTAAATAATGTGAGGTGAGAATCCTTTAAAAGTGATAAATTATGTCCTACTACATATACATCTCCATCACTAACTTCATCTAAACCAGATATTGTGTTAAGCAAAGTTGTTTTACCACTCCCTGATGGTCCCAAAATTACAACAAATTTTGATCTTTTAATTTTTAAGTCAATGCCCTTTAAAACTGGTGTAACAATATTCCCTGTTAGGTATATTTTTTTAACATCTACAAGTTCAATTGCGTATTCATCGGTATTGGGAAAAACATTTTTTGTAGATATAATATCACCATCTAAAATTTGTTTTGAATATTTAGATCTTAACTTCTTTTTTTCCCTAAGATTTATTTTAAAGGATTTTGCATTCTCAATATTAATGTTTTTAGACTCGATTGTAAAAATATTTTTCTCATGAACTTCCTCATCAATTTCTCTATTTACATGCACTTTTTTTTCTCTAACTTTATTGACTTTAATTGTATCGTTCAAATTTTTATTATTTGTTTTTATATCTTTCATAATCCTATCTTTTCCCTTCATTTTAGCTGCTCTTTTCATCTATAATTTCTTTTACAGTAACAATATATTTTTTCATACAAAAGTCACACAATATTTCCAAATCCTCATTTTTATTTTTTATATCTTCTATTTGGTCTTCACCAAGCAAGAATATAGCATTTTTTGCATTTTCTTTTGAACAAGAACAAGAAAATCTGATTCCTCCTATCTCTAAAATTTTTGCATCTTCAATAAGTAATTTGATAATTTCTTTGACATCCCCACTGGATATCTTTTTTTGAAGTTTTTCAATAGATCCAAACTTATCCTCAAGTTCTTCAATAGTTTCTTCAGCGATTAATGGAAGTATTTGAATCGCTATACCTCTTGCCGACGCGATGATATTGTTACTATTAATATCCACATTAGAACAAAGAAATGTTTTTATTTGGTCACTCTTTGACATTGTATACATAAAATTAACATCTATTGAGTTTGAAATTATTTCCACATTGGATGTAAAAGGGGATTGTTTTTTTCTTTTCCTCGTTACTTGTAATATCCCAGAAACCCCGATAGCTTGACTATCTTTATCTAATTCACTTTTTAAATCAAATTGTTCTATTTTAAAATCTGGGTTTTGACAATATCCACGTATAAAATCATCATTATATTCACCAATAACATGCCCCATTAAACCATCACCCTTATATGACGTTGCTATTTTTGTATCTTTATCCTTTAAATTCAAACCAAGCAAGCAAGTGTCAATCACGACCTTAGATAATTGCTTAGTTGCATAAACATTAGTTTTTTGGAGCCTACATATCTCGGATAAACTCTCAGTGATATCTACAAAAGAAATTTTAACGTTGTACTTGTCACTAATAGCCCTATATTTTCTATCCATAAAACAATTCCTTACTTATTTATTATCCATATAATTTTACTTTATTTTTGGAGTTATTTTATTTTTTTAGTTGGATTATACTTATTTTTAAGATAAAAAAGTAACATTTGTATGTCGGGAGGGTTTACACCCCTTACTCGCGCTGCTTGTGCTATTGATATTGGTCTTACCTTAGAGAGGTATATTTTTGCTTCATTTGCAATGTTATCAACATGCTCATAGTCAATATCATGTGGAATTAATTTAGACTCTTGTTTTAACATTTTATTGATATTATTTTGTTCTTGTTTAAGATAACCTTCAAATCTAACAATTATATATAATTCAATTTTTTGTTTTTCCGAAAGTTTTGATAGCTCCTTATAAAAATTAAAAACTAAATCTTTATCAATCCTTGGTTGTTTTAACAAATCATAAAGGGACACAGAGGACAAAAGCACTATATCGCTATTATTCTTAAGATAATTATAAAAAATTGAATTTATTAACACTTTTGTGTTTTTTAGGAATAGAATAGCTTTTTCTATTTCATTTTCATAATCTTTATATGAAATAAAATCTCTTTCATTTATAAGGCCTATTTCGTAACCATATTTTTTTAATCTTTTTTCAGCATTATCATTTCTCAAGTGTAATCTGTATTCTGCCCTACTAGTTAAGAGTCTGTAAGGTTCATCAACACCTTTATTGACTAAATCATCAATCATAAGACCGATATATGATTCGCTACGTTTTAATATCAATGGTTCTTTATTTTTAATAAGAAGGCTTGCATTAATCCCTGCCATTAGTCCTTGTCCAGCTGCCTCTTCATATCCACTAGTTCCATTAATTTGTCCAGCAAAAAAAAGGTTCCTTATTTTTTTCAATGAGAGTGAAAGATCTAATTGCATAGGATCTATACAGTCATATTCAATTGCATAAGCTCATTTATCAATAATAACGGATTCAAATCCTGGTAATGATTTTAACATTTTTTCTTGAATATTTATTGGCATTGAGGTTGATAAACCCTGAACATAAAAGGTATCTAATTCTAATGATTCTGGCTCTAGAAAAATTTGATGAGAATCTTTATCTTTAAATCTTACAATTTTATCCTCAAAGCTAGGACAATATCTTGGTCCAATTGATGATATTTTTCCAGAATACATAGCTGATTTATTTAAATTATTCTCTATTATTTTTTTTGTTTCCAATGTTGAGCGAATTAAATAGCAAGGTTGTTGCTGACCAAAGGGGATAGATTTTTTTGTTTTAGACGAAAACGCAAGCTCCATATCAGTTCCAGGCTCTAATGTAGCCTTAGAAAGATCTATTGAATTTTTTTTAACTCTTGGGGGTGTCCCGGTTTTAAACCTTAATGTTTTAATATTATTGTTGTCTAAAAACAATTTTACACGATCAGATGTAATTTCATTACTGGGGCCTTCGTTCTTTTTTATATCTCCCATTAACACAACACTGGATGAGTATGTCCCAATTGTAAATATTACAGCTTTTGTTTTTAGTATTTTTCCAGATACAAGTAATACCGATGTTACTTCCATATTGCTAATTTGACAATCAAAAAAACCATCAACAATAAAATCAATGTTTTTTTGATTAATGATCACATCTTTCATATATTTAGAATACATTAACTTATCAATTTGTGCCCTTATTGCTCATACGCCCGGACCTTTTGAAGAGTTTAATAATTTTAATTGGATTGCACACGCATCTGCACTTACTCCCATTTGGCCACCCAAGGCATCAATTTCACGAACAACTATTCCTTTTGCGGGGCCTCCAATACTTGGATTACACGGCATTGTAGAAACTTTATCGTGATAGAAATTAACTAAGGCAATTTTTAAACCAAGTCTCGCGGAAGCTAGCGCTGCTTCAACTCCCGCGTGTCCGGCACCAATTACAACGACATCATATTCCATTTAATACCTCTATTTGATTCTATTAAAAATAATAAATTTTTCCTTAATTTTATTAAATGTTACATCTTGATTAAAAATATTTTCAATTGTCACATCCTCATTTACGCCCATTTGTTCAGAAATAATAACAGATGATTTAACAAGAATTGGCCTAAGCATGATATTTAAAGCTATTATTCCATATTGTAGTTCATATAAAAAATTATTTAATTCATCTAATTTATTTTGTTTTTTTAATATTCATGGTTGAACTTCCTCAATATATTTATTACATATATTTCCAAGTTCTAGGGCTGTTTTTGTAGCATTTGCTATTTCATATTCATTCATTTGTTCTACATACTTTTCATAGATTTTCTTTATTGTATTAAAAATGAAAAAGTTGGATATGTCAACTTTATTCAATATTCCACCAAAATTTATTATAATCATATTAGATACCCTTGAAATCAAATTACCAAAATTATTTGCTAAATTTAAATTATAGGACTCAATTATTGCTTCAGTTGTAATATCCCCATCAATATTATAAGGTAAGTTGTGAACAACATAGAATCTAATAGTATCAGAGCTAAATTCATTTAATAACTCAATTGGGTCAATAACATTTCCGATTGATTTTGACATTTTTAACCCTTTTGAAAGAATCCAACTATGTGATAATATTTTTGTTGGCATTCTTAAACCACAACCCTTTAAAATTACTGGTCAGTAAATTGTAAAAAAACGTGTTATTTCCTTGCCAACAATATGCAATATTTCTGTGTCATCTCCCCAAAATTTATTCATTAGTTTATTATTTTTTTGTAAATAGCCTAGTGCAGAAATATAATTAGATAAAGCATCAATTCAAACATAAATAATATGTTCTGGATTTTCAATTGTTTTAACGCCTCAAGTAAAACTAACTCTTGTTATAGACAAATCCTCTAGATTATTGTCAACAAAACTATTGATCATCTCATTTCTTCTGGAAATAGGAATTATAAAATCAGATGAAATTAATTCCTTTAGAAATTTTTTGAATTGTGAAACCTTTAACATATATGTTTCTTCTTCGGTGATTGTAGGTATATTCTTACAAGTTGGACAAACTCCATCAGATATTTGTGATTGTGTTAAAAATTCTTCGCAACTTACACAATACATACCCTTGTACTTTGATAGATAAATTAATCCTTTATTGTATAACATAGTAAAAATCTTTTGAATTGTATACTGATGATCTTCATCTGTTGTTCTCATAAATTTTGAATAATCAATATCCATATCAATTCATAATTTTTTAAACTTAACAACAAGCTTATCAACATATTCCTTTGGTTCAACGCTGGCTTCCCTTGCTTTTTTTTCAATTTTCTGTCCGTGTTCATCCGATCCTGTAACAAAAAATGTTTCGTATCCTTGTTCTTTTTTAAAACGACATAAAATATCTGCCATAACCGTTGTATAAACATGTCCTATATGTAAATCGCCACTGGGATAATAAATAGGTGTGGTTACATAAAATGTTTTTTTCTTCATTTTAATCCATTCTAATTGTTTTCATTCATAATATTTTCAAAAGACACATTATTAATAAATTTTTCTATTCCATTAATTGATTTCTGAAAAGTTTTTTCTAAAATTTTAAGCTCTGAATCATTAAAATTAGAAAGAACTCAATCCACTATTAAATAGTCTTTATTTGGTGGCATCCCGATTCCAACTCGTAATCTACTAAATTCAAGGGTTCTTAAATTTGTGCAAATATTTTTTATACCATTATGACCACCGCTTGACCCTTTGTTTCTTCATTTTACAATGCCCAGCTCAAAATCCTTATCGTCATAAATTATTAAAATATTGGATATTTCAATTTTATAAAAATCAACAACCTGTCTTACACATTCACCAGAAAGGTTCATAAATTTCATTGGTTTTAAAAAAATAATTTTTTCACCATTTATAATAGATTTGTATACCTCGCCATCAAACTTAGCATCCTTTTTATCATACTTAAAATGTTCCAATAATTTATCAATAAAGATAAACCCTGCATTATGTCTTGTATTTGTATATTTGATGCCAGGGTTACCTAAACCAACAATTAATTTCATTATTTTTTTCCTTTTTTATAATTCAAATATAAGGACTTGATTTTCTTCTTATGATTTTGAAATATAATTGAAAGTGACACAGACAATACTGTGGCCTCAATGATTTCAGCCATCAAACTTCCTATTGAGACAATTTTTAGACCATCAAATTTAGATTCTTCTGGGAGTTCGAATGTATTTGAGACTACAATACCTTCAATAATTTTTTCATTTATACATTTCAAAAATTTTTCCTTAGCTTGTCCGTTAAATAATCCATGGCATGCATAAATGTAAACTTTTTTTGCCCCGTCAGCCTTTAGAGCTTTTGCTGCGTTAATTATTGTTCCCCCTGTATCAATCATATCATCATAAAGAAAACAAATTTTATTCTTAACATCACCAAGAACAAATTCCACCTCTGATTTATTGGGTTCTGGTCTTCTCTTAGCAACAGCTGCAACACCTGTAGTAAATCCTTGTAAATTATTGGCTAAACTATGCACTCTAGAAAGCCCACCTTGGTCAGGCGAAACCAAAACACACTCATTTACATCATAGTTATTTCTTATTATTTCCACCGCAATCTCATCTGCCATTATTAAAGATGATGAAATATTATCAACAGGTATATCAAAAAATCCCATTGTTTGAGCGGAGTGTAAATCAAAGATAATTACTCTGTCAGCTCCAGCCTCTTGAATAAGATTTGCAACTAACTTCGCAGTTATTGGTTGTCTACCTTCAGATTTTCGATCTTGCCTTGCATATCCAAAATATGGTATAACAACATTTATTTTTGATGTGCTTGCTCTTTTAAATGCATCAAGCGCAATTAACAATTCCATTAGGTTTTCATTTACAGGTTTTCCGGTGGATTGTATTACAAAAACTTCTTTTTGCCTAACAGAATCTTTTGCCTGAACTAATATTTCACCATCTGCAAATCGGGTTGTCTTGGCTATATGTTGCTCTATTTCTAAATTTCTACAAACCTCATTAGTAAGCCCTTGTGAGGCGCTTAATCCAAAAATATTGTATTCATTTTTTTTAATCATTTTACAAATCAACTCCTATTATATTTTAAATCAAGTTAATACAAAATATAAACATAATTGGTATTTTATTTAATAAATTAAATTTTTTTTTCAATCAAAGCTCTTTTTACCAATGTAGAACCACTTCCAGAAAAAACCCATTCTATTGGGTTATAGTATTCTTTTAGTTTTGGGTACAACTTTATAATGGCGGGTGTTAACATATTGATCTCGTTGTTTTTAATTCACATCTTATTAATTTTATATATTTTGAAAACATCTTTTGTAACACACTGTACTGGTGGAAAAAGCAAATCACTCTTAGAAATTTTAATTGAATCATTTGATATTTTTACTTTATTTCCAATCTTAGAAACTAAGGCACACTCATATCCGGAAAAAAAGAAATAACAATCTGAACCAACAACATTACAAACCTTCTTTTGTATTTTTTTTATTAATTTATTTTTTTTATTTTTTAAGAAAAAATTTGTTATTTGAACACAAATTGAACTAAAACCACCTAATCCGGAGTATGTTGGAATTTCTTTGTTTATTTCAATTCGATATTTGCTATTCAATAGTTTATATTTATTTAATATTTTAAACACTTTTTCAATAGGATTATCATTAATTAATTTAATATTTGAAAAAAATTGATTTTCATTTTCATTGATTTTCTGAATCGTTATAGTGTCATACAAATTATCGACAATTTGAAATTTAGAATCAATTCGATGTAATTTTGAAAAAAAACTTTTTTTCTTAACCTTTAAATATAAATTTATTTTTGCATACGCTTTTAATTTTTCCATATTTTCCTCTACTTTTGACTAATTAAACTATTATATATCATTATATATTTATCCACTGATAATTCATTTGGTCGCAATTGATGATTAATGCTTAGTGTTTCTAACATGACATGTGGATTAACAATTTCAGGGTATGTATTTCTTAAATTGTTTAAAATTGTTTTTCTTTTTCCATTGAATAATTTTCTAACCATTTTTATAATATTATTTTGATCAAATGATTTATATTTACAATTTACAAAATCAAAACTAATTATACACGAATCAACTTTTGGTATTGGAAAAAACATGTTTCTTTTAACTGTAAATTTATATGTTGGGTTTGAAAAAAGATTACATGCCACCGATAGGTTATTGTATTTTTTTTCACCGACCTTAGCACATATTCTCTCACCAACTTCTTTTTGAACCATAAGAACAACATCTTTTATATTAAAAGTTTTTGACATTTCAAACAAACGAAAAATAATTTGTGATGTTAAATAATATGGTGTATTTGATATAAAGGCTATCTTATCACTTTTATTAATGTACTTCTCAAAGTCTATTTCTAAGAAGTTGCCCCAAACAATATTTAGTTTTTTATTATTTATATGATTAAGTATATCTTCAAAATCTTTATCAATTTCAATTGCTATAACCTTATTAAATTTATCAACCAATAATCTTGTTAATGCACCTTTGCCAGGACCAATTTCAATAACATAATCATAATTATTATTTAAGGTGCTAACAATTTTTTTAATTAAATTAGAATCTGTTATAAAATTCTGACCAAATCTCTTTTTAGCAAATTTATTCATTGTTTAAAATTTCCTCAATGTTTTCTACCTTTAAACCCATATAATTAATATATTTAAAAAGTACTTTTGAGCTGATTTTGCAGTTTCACGAAAATTTTTTTGCAATTTTAACCCTGTTCTTTTTAAGATAAAAATTATTTTCTAAATATTCATCTCACGTCATAGTATTTATGGAATTACTTAATTTGATAACTTTCGAAAGACTTTTTTTTATTTCTTCCTCCTCAGCTTCAGCAATTCCTTTTTTGTTTGGATTGGAAATTAAATTTCTATCTATAAAGGCGTTATAACAATCGTTATCGAGATAATCATTAATTATTTTTCTTATTCTATTTCCCCCATTATCTGGGTCTGTAAAAACTATAATCATTGAATTCATACTTAAATGTTTTATCTCTGATAATAGTTGTTTACCTATATTAAATCCATTCGTTACAATTATATTAATATCATTAAAAATTGACCTTAATTTAGCCTCATCCGATTTACCCTCGACAATAATTATTTTATTATTTTTCATATAAATATCCCTAAAATTATTTGTTTTTTGTACTATTTTATTGTATAATATTTAAGAAGGTTTTTAAAATAAAAATAGGAGGAAATAAAAAATGGCATCATGAGACCGTAGAAGAGAATTTGTTGCACTAGATTTAGGAACATCAAATGTTGTTGCTTACTTGGGTGGACAAGGAATTATATATAATGAACCGTCAACAATGGCGTACGACGTTAACACTAACTCAGTTATTGCAAATGGAGAACAGGCGTATGAAATGATTGGTAAAACAAACGATGAAGTACGTATGGTTGTTCCATTGGTAGATGGAGTTATTGCTGATTTAGACGCTGCAAAAGACCTGATAAAAATCATCTTTTCAAGAATCAAATTATCTGATATCTTAAAAAATGCTTTAGTTGTTTTGGCTTGTCCATCAGGGGTTACAGAACTTGAAAGAGGAGCTTTAAAACAAGTTGTTATTGATATGGGAGCTAGAAAGGTTTTAGTTGAAGAAGAAGTTAAATTATCTGCAATCGGAGCTGGTATAAATATCGCGATAGCAAGTGGACACTTAGTTATTGATATTGGTGGTGGAACTACTGATATAGCTATTATTTCTGCAGGTGATATTGTTATTTCAAGATCAATAAAAACAGCTGGTAATCATTTTGATGAGGAAATAAGAAAATATATTCGTGCAGAATATAATGTTTTAATTGGTATCAAAACGGCTGAAAAAATAAAAATTGAAATTGGAGCATTGACAAAAATTGACAATGGTAGAACTTACCGCGCATTTGGTAGAGATGTAATTTCTGGTTTACCAAGAGAGGTGGTTATTTCACCAGATGAAGTGAAAAATGCATTATTGGCACCATTTTCTAAAATTACAGACCTAATAGTTGAGGTTATGGAAAATACACCCGCTGAATTAGCTGGTGACATAATAAGAAATGGTATAACTATTTGTGGAGGTGGAGCACTAATTAGAGGTATAGACACATACTTTGAATCAATCTTCCAACTAAAAGTAACAAAAGCTCAAGAGGCATTGTTAACTGTTATTGAAGGTACTAAGGAGTACGAAAAACAAATAGATAAATGAATTCAAGTTGTTGATTTCCGCGATCAAAAACAATTTAAAATGAATTAATAATTTTTTATTAAAAAAGCGCAAAAGCGTTTTTTTTTAGAAAAATTGACCTTAAAACTACTAAGTTATATTATATCAATGTAAGTTTTTGTGTAAGCGATGTATAAATTTTGGTATACGAACTCTCATAAGAATATATACTATTAGTTTCAATACTTATTTTTAATATGGCAATAATTTTAATTATTAGCTATTTTTTAAAAGTTTTAAATTAATTTAAAACTTTGTGTATATAATAATTTAGCATAAGGGAAGCTAAGTGTACTGAATTACACTTAGTTTTTTTTCATTTTACTAATTATATTATAATTTATTTCTTTCATGAAATTTCAATGTTTTATGAACTTCTCAAATGTATTTAAGAAATGATTAAGATTTTTAAATTTGTCTTCAAATGATTTTATGAATTTTTGTTTTATTCAACCATTTAAGCTTTCTGTTGGAGAGTTGTGTTTGAACCCTTTTTCAGACATTGAATGTGTAATTTTTTTGTTACCCTTCACAAAATTAAAAATATTTTAATTTGCAAAAGCGCTGCCGCGATCTGATTGAATTATTAATTTTTTATTATTATTATTTGCGAATGTTGATATATTTTCAAAAATATTAATTACACTATTACTATTTTCATTCTTATCAAATTTATAAGCAAGAACTTTCTGGTTTTCCCATATATAAGATATTAAACAATTTAATTTTTTATGTGAGTTTTTATCCTCTAAGAAAATCTTCATGTTTGTTCCATCAACACCAATTACATTTGGTGTTTTATAATTCATTTTTACTAAATCATCATTAACAAATTTGTTATGTTTTTTTAATAAATGATGTTTCTTTTTTTTCTTAAAGAGCATAGAGGAAGATAAGTGTACTAAAGGATAAAACCTCCAGTTTTTTATAAAGGAGAAAATAATGAAAAATAAGCATTATGATAAAAATATTAAAAAAAATGTGGTAGAAAGATTTAAAAATGGTGAAAGTGCAAAAATGTTAGCGAATGAACTAAATATATATTCTGGTCCTCAGCTGGTATATATTTGAGCAAAAAGGAAAAATTTTGTTATCCTAAAGATAAGGTAAATTGTAAGGAGAATAAAATTATAGCAAAAAAGTTAAAAGATGTTGTTGATCAAGGACAATTAAAATTAAAGAATAAAGAAATAAAATAATTAAAAAAGGAAAATGAAAGACTAAAAAACAAGTAGACAAATCATGACTAGATAACTTATTATTAAAAGGAAAATATGAAGTATTGGGAAAGTCCACGCCTTCTTGCACAAGCACGGTGATGATGAATTTGATGAGGATGAGTAAGAAGGATAAAATTAATATACAAAAATCAAAAATTTATAAACATTACTCATGTTCACAAATATATTTATATGTAGCAAATTTTAATTTAAACACAAATTATTTGATTAAATATTTCAATATTAGTAGAACAACCTACTACAGATTTAAATCAAAATTTAATCTTCTTTCCCCTGTAGATATATTTAAGAATAATCTTCCAATTCCACATTACCATTATATTTTAGTAAGAAATATTTGCGAGCAAAAAGGTATTTTAACGAATTTATTAGAAAATATAAGGATTTTTGTATTAGTTATAGTGGCATTTCTAATTGAATTAAGGTTTTTAAACAAGAAAATGTTTCTATTAAAATGATTAGAAAAATTGCCAATGAAAACCCGAATGTCTTTAAAACCGCTTTAAGAAAAAGAAAGAAACATAATTTATCAAAAAAACATAACAAATTTGTTAATGATGATTTAGTAAAAACGAATTATAAAACACCAAATGTAATTGGTGTTGATGGAACAAACATGAAGATTTTCTTAGAAGATAAAAAATCACATAAAAAATTAAATTGTTTAATATCTTATATATGGGAAAACCAGAAGGTTCTTGCTTATAAATTTGATAAGAATGAAGATAGCAATAGTGTAATTAATATTTTTGAAAATATATCAACATTCGCAAATAATAATAATAAAAAATTAATAATTCAATCAGATCGCGGCAGCGCTTTTGCAAATGAAAATATTTTTAACTTTGTAAAGTCTAACAAACAAATTACACATTCAATGTCTGAGAAAGGGTTTAAACACAAGTCTCCAACAGAAAGCTTAAATGGTTGAATAAAACAAAAATTCATAAAATCATTTGGAGACAAATTTAAAAATCTTAATCATTTCTTAAATACATTTGAGAAGTTCATAAAACATTGAAATTTCATAAAAGAAATAAATTATAATATAATTAGTAAAAAGAAAAAAAACTAGGTGTAATTCAGTACACTTAGCTTCCCTTATGCTATGTTACTTTTATACAATGTTTTTTATCAAATGCTTTTATACATTCTAATTATAAAAATCGGCTTTAAGGCTTAATTTTGTAGTTTATAGCAATATTTATATATATCTACCATAATTGTTCTACGTTTTTGCGCAACTATTATAAGCTAAAAAAATCTATTTTATATTCTATGTCAGATGATATACTACATGGCTTTTTTTAAAATTTCTCAATAACAAAATTATTTCTTATTTTTTAAAAATTATTTATAAATTATTTATTTTTTATGGGACTATTTTGTTATTGTATAATTATTTTACTTTATACCCCATTTGTTTACTAAATTATTTGATAATATAGATTTTCATATCCATTTGATTTTATATATATATATATATATATATATATTATTTTGATTCATATTGTTAGATTTAATAGTATCATTTTATAAAAGATTTCACATAAATTATAATCAAAAAACTGGATTCTACCATCTTTATATTAAACATTATTTTTTTTCAATAATTATTTGAAAGCAGTTTTTTTAAATAATGTTTTAAATTTTATATTTTTTTCTCAAGATTATTTATTTATTTACTATTATAATAATAAAAAGATAAATTCAAATTATCGAAAAAGAAATATCAATATTTTTATTATTTATATTATAATATTCAGAAATTTTTATATAAACCTGCGTGAAAAATTGCTGATATACATCTTAATGGTAATTTATAGTGTGAATAGCAAGGAAATTAAGTATAATATAATTAGTGAGGAAAAAATGAGTTTAGTTGTATTAAAAGAATTATCACATCAAAATGGTGGAAAAATATTATATAAAAATTCTAATATGAGAATAAATAGGGGAGAACATGTTGCTTTGCTAGGACCAAATGGGTCTGGTAAAACAACACTTTTAAATATTATTTCACAAAAGATAACACCAGATGATGGAGATGTTGTATGACACCCAAAGGCAAGAATTGGATATCTTGATCAACATCAAGATGTTGACTTAACACTTACAACAGAACAATATTTAAAAGATGCTTTTAAAGAACTTTACGAAATAGAGGCAAAAATTCATAAGATATATGAGGATATGGCCATTGAATACAGTGAGGATGAATTAGTTAAGGCGTTGGAACTCCAGAACAAACTTGACCATAGTAATTTTAGTTCAATCGATAAGGTGATTGGGAATCTGATTTTTGGACTCGGAATAGACTCTGAATTGATTAATAGAGAGTTGGGGAGTTTGTCGGGTGGCCAAAGAGGTAAAATAATTTTGGCAAAGTTATTGTTAAAAAATGATGATTTTATTTTACTTGATGAACCAACTAATTTTTTAGATGTTGAACAAGTAAACTGATTAATAGGTTTTCTACAGTCTTATGAAAATGCTTTTTTGGTTGTGTCACATGATAAGGATTTTGTAAACAAAATTGTAAATATTATTTACTCTATCGAAAATCGTGAATTGGTTCGCTATGTTGGTAATTATGATAAATATTTAGAATTATCATCTCAAAGGGCTGGACAGCATGACAAGGCTATCGAATCACAACAAAAACAAATCTCAAAATTAAAAGAATACATCTCTAAAAATGCTGCCAGAGCATCAACCGCTAGAAGTGCACAATCAAGACAAAAGCAATTAAGTAAAATGGAAATAATTGACAAAAGACAAGCAATTACAAAACCAAAAATGAAATTTAAGTATAAAAGACCAAGTTGCTCAGTTATTTTGCGTGCAAAAGATTTACAGGTTGGGTATACAAATTCTCTCATTGGTCCACTTAATTTTGATCTTAAAGAGGGAGAAAAATGTATTGTAAAAGGATACAACGGGATTGGTAAAACAACTTTTTTAAAAACTATTGCGAATGAAATTTCAACATTTTCTGGAGAAAGTGATATTGGTGAAGGTGTTGAAATAAATTTTTTTCATCAAAACACCGAAATCGAAGATAATGAAACTCCTGTTACATATCTAATGAGAAGACATCCAAAAATGTTAGAAGGAGAAGTGAGAGCAACGATAGGTAAATTTGGTGTTAAGGGAGAATTGATGCAAAATAAAATGAAGTCTTTATCCGGAGGTGAACAAACAAAGGTAAGACTAGCATCATTAAGCCTAAAACCATCAAGTTTATTGATCCTTGACGAGCCCACAAATCATATAGATGTTATGGCAAAGGATTCTCTTTTAGATGCTATTCAACAATATGAGGGGGCCGTACTTATAACAACTCATGATATTAATTTTGAAACAAAATGAGCAGATAAAATATTAAATTTTGAGGAATTAACCACTAAATAAATACTTTTAAATTTAGAATAATTAGAACCAATATTAACAGATGAATATAATCTCTTATGTATACAATAATAAAAAAACAAAAAGCAATTTCTAAAAATTGGTTTAATTTTGAGATAAGATTATTGTATATGTAGGATATTTTTATTATGGCAAATTTAAAAGGAAACAAGTCAAATATTCTAAAAAAGGAACAAAAATTAATAATTGTCAAGTGGCAACTTTGATCAGGGTTTAACATTTAGAGTTTTAGCTGAGAAAAATGATGTCTCATATCACGCTGTGAGAAGATGGTGTTTGGGTTGTGAAATTTATGGAGAAAAAGCATTAGAAAATAATACTGGTAAATTTAAAAACATGGGGATAAAATTAACAACTATTAAAGATCCAAAACACATTGAAATCGCTAGATTAAATAAATAACTTAAAAAGAAAGAGTTGAGCTTGAGATATTAAAAAAGTTTGATGAGATAACGAGAAACTTACACCAAAAAAATAGTTTTTAATAAATATGAATTTATTGAAAATATAAAAATATACATAAAATTTATGAATTGTACAAAATTGTAAAAATAACAATAGCTTCCTATTGTCGCTGGATTAAAAATGGAAAAAGAGAGTGTCAAATAGATTTTGATTTTAGTTTGGCTAAAAAAATAAAGATTATTTTTAATTATCACAATGGTTTGTGTGGTTCTCCACAAATAAAATTAATTTTAAATAGAACAATGCAAATTAGCTAGTCTAAAATAGAAAGATATATGAGAATTCTAGGCCTAAAATCAAGGATAAGAGTCAAAAAAAATTTAAAAAAAAATTGAGATCAAGGAATGTGATAGCGGTTATACTAATATTGTTAATAGACATGAGATCTTTATCAAAAAAATGAATTGTGAGTAACTGATGTCACCATATAAAATATAGTAATAAGTTTGCATACTTGAGTATTTTAAAAAATGTAAAAACTAATTTTATTGTTGGATACAAAGTATCTGAAATAAATGATAACAAACTTTATATGGATACATGAAAGGCAGCTTAACAATATCACGATAATAGTAAACCAGAAATAATTCATAGTGATAATGGTTATCAATATACTTCAATTGAATTAGACGATTTTCTAAAAGAGAAAACTTATTTATTTCATTATCAAGAGCAGATAACTCTATTGACAATGCTGCGGTAGAAACATTTTTTTCTCAATTAAAACTGAGTATAAACATGTTTTATACCAAAAAAACATTTTCAGATGTTTGTATGATTGTTGATGAATATATACGCTATTATAACTATGAAAGAATAACTATCAAAAGCAATGACATACCCCAGCAGATATTTACCTTTCCAAAATAAAATGTCATTTCCAAGAGGAAATAACATTAAATTTATAAAAAAACATTTTGTATACTTGACAAAGTATATTTACCAATATTAATAGATATTTTTATTTATAAATAATTTTTTGATAATAATTTCTAATATTTTAAAAATAAAGAGATTGAAAAAAATTATCATAGTTTAATATAGGGTGAAAATGTCAAAAGTGAGTATAACATTTATATCAACTAAATTGGAATTACTTTTTTATAAAAATTATGGTCATAAATTGAAATGAATAGCATTATTAAATTTTGCAACAGAATAAAAATTAGCAAGTAGTTTACAAACATAACATAATTTTATAGAAACAATGAAAAGAGGTTAAATGCACTAAAACCAATTATTTTCTAATTAACTACTATATCCTAATTTTTCATTATTATATAAACAAGAATTTTATTCAAAAATCATATTTAACATAAAATAAGTTTTTAATATATTTACTATATTTCTTTTACGGCCAAAATCTTTACTTAATTTTTTTAACCAAAGATAAAATTTCAATTATTGAGGATGAAACATCATAGCCTTGGTTACCAAGTTTTATTCCAGATCTATTTAATGCCTGTTCTATAGTATTTGTTGTAAGTATACCAAAAACAATTGGAATCCCCTCAGATATAGAAAGATTCATTATAGCTGAAGATGTAGATGAGCATATATAATCATAGTGGTCTGTCTCGCCTTTAATTACTGCACCTAATGTTATTATACCATCGTAATTTTTAGAAATTTTTTTACAACAAAATGGTATATCAAATGCACCAGGAACTCAATATACATCAATTTCATTTTTTAATTCATAATCAACAAAAGCTTGCTTCGCACCTTCAAGTAATTTCTCAGTGATCAAACTATTAAATTTTGAAACAACTATAGCAATTTTCTTATTATTAATAACTTTACTTCCTTTATATTCCATATTATCTCCTTAAAATAAATGTTTCATTTTTGTTTTCTTAATATTTATATATTCTTTATTATTTATTCCAAAATCCGTTATTAGTGGTAATCTCTCAATCCTAGAAAATCCATATTTTTTTAACTGTTCAATTTTATCTGGATTATTTGTTAAAAGACGTATACTATCGACCCCAAAATATTTTAATATTTTAAACGCAACTAAATAATCTCGTTCATCAACACCTCTATTAATTTCGATATTTGCCTGAACGGTGTCCATTCCCTTTTGATCTTGAAGGTTGTAAGCTCTCATTTTTTCTACAAAACCAATTCCTCTCCCCTCTTGATTAAGGTAAATTATCATTCCACCATTTTTTTCTATTAATTCCATAGATTTTTCTAATTGGGGACCACAATCACATCTTAATGAGCCAAATGTATCACCAGTGGCACATTTTGAATGTATTCTGACAATTATGTTTTCTTTATCATTTTTTTCTTTGTAAATAACTTCGTGATGTTTACTATCAATTGGATCAACAAATGTATGGAGTGTAAAATTACCATATTTAGTTGGAAGTTTAACATTGTTAATATAACTTAAATCTTTTGTTAATTTAATATATTTTATTATGTCTGAAGTACTAATTAATGTTAACTTTAGTTTCTTTGATAGCTTAGTAACTTCATTACCAATAAGCATATTTCCATCTTCTCTCATTATTTCGCAACAAACTCCATAAGGTTTTAACCCTGACAGTTTCATTAAATCAACAGTTGCTTCTGTGTGGCCTTCTCTTTCTAATAGACCACCTTTTTTAGCTAGGAGAGGGAATGTGTGTCCTGGAGATAAAAAATTTTTAGGATTTTTTTCTTTTCCAAGAGAAAGTATTGTGACACTTCTTTCAAATGCAGATATTCCAGTACTATTAGATATGTGATCAATAGACCTGGTAAATGCGGTTCCTTGTTTATCTTTATTAGTATAACTCATTGGATACAACTCATTATCAATAGCTATTTTCTCTTCAATAGGAACACATATCAATCCGCGCCCATGTGTGGCCATAAAATTTATATTTTCTGGTGATGCATATTCACCAGCACATATAAAGTCACACTCATTTTCACGACCCTTATCATCTGATACCATAATAATCTTTTTATCCCTTAAATCTTTTAGTGCTTGCTCAACAATTTTTAAATTCTTCATTATAGACCTCTGTTTTCTAAATATTTTTGAATATACTTAGAAAACATATCAACTTCAATATTAATTGGGTCACCTATTTTTAATAGTGAAAATGTTGTTAGTTCTAGTGTTTTAGGAATAATTGATACGCTGAATGACTTATCATTTATATTTATTATTGTTAAGCTGATTCCATTCAAAGCTACAGAACCCTTATATACTATTTGTTTAAGGCAACTATCGTCAGCAATAATTGTGATTATCTTGGCAAATCCATCCACTTTAATCTCACTAATAGTTCCAACACAATCAACATGGCCACTCACAAAATGGCCATCTATAGTATCACCTAATTTTAGTGATCGTTCTATGTTAACTTTTTCATTTTTTTTAACATCTTTAAATTTGGTTAATGAAACCGTTTCATTCATTATATCGAAAAATAAAAACCTATCCTCAATTTTTGTTAGAGTTAGACAAACACCATCAACAGCAATGCTGTCACCCTCTTTTATGTCTAATAAATCATCACAACAAATTTTTATTCTTATACCTTCGCTTTTTTTTAAAACCTCAACAATAATACCCATATTATAAATTATTCCTTTAAACATAATTATAAATCTCCCTCATATATAATTTCATTATTTAATCTTCTAATTTTTATATTACTAAGTTGAAAGGAGTCTAATAGGCTATCGACACCCTTGCCACCAACAGTACATTTTGCTTGTTTACCACCTATTATTAACGGTGCTATAATAAATTGTATTCTGTTACATAAGTTTTTTTCCAATAATGACCAATGAAGCTCTGCTCCGCCTTCCACATATATTGATACTATTCCAATTTTTTTTAATTTAACTAATGCTTCTTCAATATTTAATTTATTGTTATTTTCATTAACAAATATTATTTGACTAACCAGAGGTGATAGATTGTTTAAAATAAAGCTGTTGTACATTTTTACCGATGTCACCAATATATTTTTGGCTACATCGGCAGTTTGATAAACATTTGATTCAATACTTATTTTTAATTCCCTGTCTATTATTATTCTTATTGGGTTTTTATATTTTCCAAATAATGTTGGGTCATCTTTAATTATTGTATTTGTTCCAACCATTATCGCCATATATTTATCTCTTTCTTTCTTTACAAATTCTCTTGCCAATGGTGAAGTTATTCATTTTGAATTACCACAGTGAGTTGCCGTTTTTCCATCAATTGACATTGCAATTTTTGAAAATATATATGGATATTCAGACCTTTGTGAAAAGAAAAATATATTATTTAATGACTTGATTTCATTTTCTAAGATTCCAATTTTAGTTTTAATATTAAAATCATTAAGTTTTTTGACACCATTGCCCGTATTGATTGGGTTTGGATCTAAGGTTGCAATAACAACATTCCTAATACCACTTTTTATTATTGCATCTGCACATGGGGGCGTTTTTCCAAAGTGTGTACACGGTTCTAGAGTAACATACATAATCATATCATCTGTAACCACACTTTTTAAATTTATAATCGCTTCAATTTCGGCATGATTTGACCCACTCTTCTTATGATAACCCTTTGATATTATCTTGTTGTTTTTTACAATTACACACCCAACCATTGGATTATCATCAACATAATTTATACCTTTTTTTGAAAGTTTCATTGCCACCTTCATAAATTTTAAATCATTATCATTCATTATAAATCACCCTAAAAATAAAAAATCTTCCAATAATTGAAGAAATTGTATAACAAAAAATGTAAAAATTACAATATTTTCGTTATCATTTTCTCCCATCCAGACTTTACTGTCGGTATCGGAATTTCACCGATTCATGCAATTAATGCTCATGGACTATAACCATCGATCGGGAATTTCACCCCACCCCGAAAACTTAACAACTTAATTATAAATTAAATTTTAAAAAATATGTAATTTCTTTATAACTTTTTACATAAAAATAAAAAAATATTATTTTTATGTAAAAATAGTTTATAATCAATATGGAAAAGGTATTTACATGGCGAAAAAAAATCAAAGAAATTATGTATGTTTCGATCTTGGTTCTTGCAATACAAGAATTTATATTTCTGGTAAAGGTGTTATTTACAACGAACCGACACTATTAGTAAAAGATATCAAAAAGGATAAAATTACCCATTATGGGAAAAATGCAAGAGAGGTAATTGGAAAATTAACAAAAAGCCAACAAGTGTGTTATCCAATAGTTGGGGGTGTAATAAGTGATTTTTCATTACTAAACAAGTATTTAAAACTCGCTATTGATAAGTTTCTACCAGATATTAGAGATTCAATTATAACTGTTGCTTGCCCCTCAATGATTTCAGAATTAGAAAAATCATATTTGGTTAAGGCAATAAAAATATTAGAACCACATAGAATAAATGTTGTTGAAGATGGGAAACTTGCGATTTATGGGGCTGGTTTCGATATCACTTCTAATAATGCTTATTTAGGATTGGATATAGGTGGAGGAACAGTTACTGCAATGAGTGTTGTGGGAAACTCAATTATTTCACAAACTTCAACAAAAAAAGGTGGGTCTTCATTTGATGCGGAAATAACAAAATTAATTAAAAAACATTATAATACACTTATTGGAGAACTAACAGCAGAACAGATTAAAGTAAGCGTTGTATCATTGTTAAAAGAAAATAAAAAAATCTCTGTATTTGGATATGATATAAATACCGGTATGCCAACAAATATAGAGGTTGACGGAAATGTATTTAATAAATTAGTAGTTTCTTTTTACGAAAGATATACAAGTTTAATTTCTGCTTTATTAGAAAAACTTCCTAAGGAAGCAATTATAGATATATGTAAAACCGGGCTAATATTAACTGGTGGATTTTCAAAAATAAAAGGTGTTAAAGAATATATGGAAGAATTTTTTAGTCTTCCAGTTCATATTTCACATAAATTTGCATCAGACGCAGTAATTAATGGTGCAATTAAATACGAAAATATTTATGAATTAGATGATCAAACATAACATTCTATAAAAAAATAATTATTTGTCTCTTTTTAAGAATATGTTATATTTATACAATACTATAAGAATAAACAATATAAAAAAACAAACTTAGGTATATTGTCCAGAAATTATGAAGTTTAATATTACTTTTTTATATTATAATTTATGTTCTAATTTTATTTTTAATAATAGAATCTAAGTTACAAAGTTAAACCTAGATTTTCTTTGGATTAATTATATTATAATTTATTTCATAAAATTTTATTTTTTATAAAGTTTTTAAAACTACTTATAAAATAGTTGAATTTTTTTAGTTTGTCTCGAAATAATTTTGAAAATTTAATCTTATTCAGCAATTCAATTCCTCTCTTGGCAATTGTACTTTAACTTTTTCAAACATGTATGTGTAATTTTTTAGTAGCTTTACAAAGTTTAAAATATTTTATTTGCAAAAGTTCCGCTACCACGATCTGGTTAAATTGTTGATTTTTTATTATTGGTATTTGAAATTTTGATATATTTTTAAAACCCGAATTACACCACTGTTATTTTTCGTTCTCATTAGATTATAAGCAAGAATTTTTTTACATATGTGATATATTAGACAATTAAATTTTATGTATAAACTTGCATGTCATAAAAAACTTTTATATTTGTTCCTCCAAAATCAATTACATATGGCACTTAGAATCCATTTTTAATACACCATTATTAACAAATTTTTTATTGCCAATAGAAAATTTTTCTTTTCTTTCTATCACATAAATACCAATTTAATTTCTCTTTTGATTTTTCCAATTATTTTTACAGAAATATTTTTTTACAAAATTTAATTCAAACAAAAATATTGCTATACCTTATACAAAAAATCTTGTTTTTTTTAATAAACTTATTAGGATTGTACCTCGCTTACAAATATTCCCGCCGGGTATAAAAGTGTAAATGAAAGATTATTATTAAGTATTTCACAGGACAAGAAGGTTAAATTTTTCATTAAAGAGATAATAAGTTATTATAGTAATTCTAAATATTTAATTAAATAATTTATTTTGATTGAAATTTCTAAATATAAATATATTTGTGAAGTAGAGTATGATTATATATTTTTTATTCTTATATATTATTTTTATACTTATTACTGACATAATCAAATTTTTCTTCAAAGATGATATGAAAAAAGATATGGGATTTTTTCGATACTTTATATTTTTTTAATAGTAGATTATCTACTTATGTATTTAGCCCTTAGTTTTTTTAATTCTTTATTGCTTAATTTTTATTCTCTCTGATAATAAAGCTTTTAGTTTTCCACAATAATTTTTTTCCTTACAATTTCTCCTTTTTTTCTCACATATATACAAAATGGGATCAGAATATATATTTATTTCTTATGTTATTTTTTTGACACTCACCATTTTTAAATATTTATACAAAAATTTTTTTTAATATTTTTAGCATAATGTTTATTTTGAATTGTTTTTCCTTTATAAAACTGAAGATCGAAACATTCAACATGATTAAATTTGCTTATTGTTATTAAAGTTGTTAATAAATATATTGAATAATTAACAACTATATCACGCGTGAAAATTTCATATTAAACCTAGTTTTAAAAAGGAAAAAAAAATTGAATATAATCTCTTATGTATCCAATAATAAAAAAACAAAAAGCAATTTCTAAAAATTGGTTTAGTTTTGAAATAAAATTATTGTATATGTAGGATATTTTTATTATGGCAAATTTAAAAGGAAACAAGTCAAATATTCTAAAAAAGGAACAAAAATTAATAATTGTCAAGTGGCAACTTTGATCAGGGTTTAACATTTAGAGTTTTAGCTGAGAAAAATGATGTCTCATATCACGCTGTGAGAAGATGGTGTTTGGGTTATGAAATTTATGGAGAAAAAGCATTAGAAAATAATACTGGTAAATTTAAAAACATGGGGATAAAATTAATAACTATTAAAGATCCAAAACACATTGAAATCGCTAGATTAAATAAGTAACTTAAAAAGAAAGAGCTGAGCTTGAGATATTAAAAAAGTTTGATGAGATAATGAGAAAGTTACCCAAAAAAAATAGTTTTTAATAAATATGAATTTATTAAAATTGTAAAAATATACATAAAATTTATGAATTGTGCAAAATTGTAAAAATAACAAGAGCTTCTTATTGTCGCTGGATTAAAAATGGAAAAAGAGAGTGTCAAATAGATTTTGATTTTAGTTTGGCTAAAAAAATAAAGATTATTTTTAATTATCACAATGGTTTGTATGGTTCTTCACGAATAAAATTCATTTTAAATAGAACAATGCAAATTAGCCAGTCTAAAATAGAAAGATATATGAGAATTTTAGGCCTAAAATCAATGATAAGAGTCAAAAAAAAATTAAAAAACAAATTGAGATCAAAAAATGTAATAGCGGTTATACTAATATTGTTAATAGGCATGAGATCTTTATCAAAAAAATGAATTGTGAGTAACTGATGTCACCATATAAAATATAGTAATAAGTTTGCATACTTGAGTATTTTAAAGGATGTAAAATCTAAGTTTATTGTTGGATACAAAGTATCTGAAATAAATGATAACAAACTTTATATGGATACATGAAAGGCAGCTTAACAATATCACGATAATAGTAAACCAAAAATAATTCATAGTGATAATGGTTATCAATATACTTCAATTTGAATTAAAAGATTTTCTAAAAGAGAAAACTTATTTATCTGATTATCAAGACCAGGTAACTCTATTGACAACGCTGCAGCAGAAACATTTTTTTCTCAATTAAAAACTGAGTATAAACATGTTCTAATCAAAGAACATTTTCAGATGTTTGTAGGATTGTTGATGAATATATACGTTATTATAACTATGAAAGAATAACTATCAAAAGCAATGGACATACTCCAGCAGATATTTACCTTTACAAAATAAAATGTCATTTCCAAGAGGAAATGACATTTTATTTATAAAAAAACATTTTTTATACTTGACAAAGTATATTCAAACAAAAAAATTCAAAGTTTAATTTAAATTGAAACTTTTTTAGACAATGTTAATAAATATATTGAATAATTGGTATAAAAATTTATTGCTATTAAATTTTTTGATACAATACCACTAATATATAGAAAATTTTTGTTCAAAGAAAAATAATTATATTAATATATTTTAATAGATAATAAAGATTGTTACATTCTTATATAGAAATCTATAGAACATTAAAAAAATAATATACATTATTAAAATACATAGACGCTTATGTAAAATAAAATCGTATGAAATTCTATCACATTACGATAAATTTAAAAAAATTTTTTATAATAACTAATTGAGTTGCTTTTTTTTTATTTTATGGTATAATATATATTAAGTTATGCATTTGATCTTCTAAATTAAATGTATAATCGAAAGCTAAAATATAAAACAAAAAGGAGATTATATGGCAAATAGTAAAAAACCTACATTCGTTTCTATGGATTTAGGAACAGCTAATACTCTTGTTTATGTATCATCACAAGGGATAGTTTACAACGAACCGTCAATTGTTGCATACAAAATCAAGGAGAATAAAATAATTGCTGTTGGTGAAGAAGCTTACAAGATGATTGGAAAAGGTAACAAAACAATTCGTGTCGTAAGACCAATGGTTGATGGAGTTATAACAGATATTAGAGCAACACAAGCTCAATTAAAATACATATTTACAAAGTTAAGATTATCAAAACAATTAAAACACTCAATCATGTTATTGGCATGTCCAAGTGTTATTACAGAATTAGAAAAGCAAGCTCTTAAAAAAATTGCCATTTCACTAGGTGCAGACCAAGTTTTCGTTGAGGAAGAAGTTAAAATGGCTGCCCTTGGTGGTGGAGTTAATATCTATGCAGCAACTGGAAACCTAGTTGTTGATATGGGTGGTGGAACAACAGATATTGCTGTTCTTGCATCAGGTGATATTGTTTTATCAAAATCAATCAAGGTTGCTGGTAACTATTTAAATGATGAATGTCAAAAATTTGTACGTTCACAATATGGTTTAGAAGTTGGATCAAAAACCGCTGAATCAATCAAGGTTAATATAGGTTCATTATCAAAATATCCAGATGAAAGACGTATGAAAGTTTATGGACGTGATGTTGTTTCTGGTTTACCAAGGGAAATTGAAATTTCACCTGAGGAAGTTCGTGAAGTTCTTAAAGTTCCAGTGTCAAGAATTGTTGATCTAACAGTTCAGGTTCTAGAAGAAACTCCTCCAGAACTTGCTGGAGATATCTTCAGAAATGGTATAACACTTTGTGGTGGTGGTGGATTAATCAAAGGTATTGATAAATACTTTGCTGATACATTACAATTACCATCAAAAATTGGTGAACAACCATTGTTGGCTGTTATTAACGGAACCAAAAAATATGAAAATGAAATTTTTGAAATCATTAAAGAACAAAGATATAAAGAGGCATTACATAGCTAATTAATATTTTTTAAAACTGGTATTAATGCCAGTTTTTTTTATTTAAAGATAGTGACATATTTTGTAGAAAAAAAATCTATTTTGTAGTAAAATATAAGTGTCCAAATTATTAATATTTAGTAATTGGTAAATAGTTAGAGTAAAATATAGATTAGTTTTTATATCATTTACAATATAATATTAAATAAGATTAAGAATTAAATGGGGGAATAAATATGAAAATGGATGAGCGCACATATATCGCATTAGACTTAGGAACAAGTAATGTTTTAGCATATGTTGACGGGCAAGGTATTGTGTATAATGAACCTTCAATAATGGCTTACGACACAAATACAAATTCACTTATTGCATTGGGACAAGCCGCATATGACATGCAAGGAAAGACTCACGATAGTATAAGTATGGTTGTGCCAATAAGAGATGGAGTTATTACCGACTTGGAGGCAGCACAAGATATGCTAAAAAACATTTTTAGCAAACTTAAAATGTCAAATGACTGAAAAAATTCAATAATTTTAATTGCTTGCCCTAGCGAGGTTACAGAACTGGAAAGAGAAGCATTGAAGCAAGTGGCATTTGATATGGGTGCTGATATTGTGATTGTAGAAGAAGAAGTTAAAATGGCAGCTCTTGGTGCCGGGATTAATATTGATATCCCGAAAGGTTCTGTAGTTATTGATATAGGTGGCGGAACAACAGATATCGCTATTATTTCAATGGGGGATGTAGTTATTTCTAGATCAATTAAAATGGCGGGAAATTCATTTGATGAAGAAATAAAAAAATATGTTAGATCAGAATACAACATTACCATTGGTGATAGGTCATCTGAAACCCTAAAATTAAATTTAGGTTCACTAACCAAGTTAAAGGGTGAAAAACAAGAATCAGTTTTTGGTAGAGATATAGTATCTGGTTTGCCTAAAGAAGCTATAATTTCTTCTGAAGAACTTAGAAATGTTTTAATAAATAGTTTTAGTAGAATTACAGATTTATTAATAGAATTAATGGAGAACACACCCCCAGAATTAGCTGGTGATATAGTTAAAGGTGGATTTACAATTTGTGGAGGCGGATCATTAATAACAGGAATTAAAGATTATTTTTCAGGAATATTCAATGTGCCAGTTGCAATTACTCCAAATCCATTAACAGGTGTTATAGAAGGTGCAAAAAACTTCAAAAAAACTGTAGTAAAAAGATTAGAATCAGATTACTATGGTAAAAATGCAAGAAATGTAAGAAGGGGAAGCAATTCTGAATTCTTATAATTAATACAATTAATTTATAATTTAAAAATTAAAATTTTATATTAATAGATATCAAATATATAATGTGTTTTTTATAAATAAAATGTCATTTCTATAAAGAAATGACATTTTATTTTGGGATATAATTGCATACAAAACACTATCATTGTTTATTATATTTATCTTTACTGCAATTATAGTAGTAAATTAATGGTGGATTAATAAAAACTAAGTATGTTAGGTTTGAATCCAGTGTTGTACTTGGATTTTATTAAAATTTCTATATTTAAAACCTTTATTTATCTAATTTTGAAATTACATATCAAAAACCTTTGGGCTATAATTTTTAATTAAAAGTTGAGAAATTTAATAGTAATTTTGGTTTTTTATTATCAGTGATATAATATGTTGCATTAAGGAGTTTTAACTTGATAATTGGCTTAGTCTACAAAAAATTATGACTACAAAATAAGTCTTAAGATTATAAAAAGTCCTTATTAATATTTAATTACTTTCAAAATAAATAGGGTAGTATAATCTAATAGTTTTGTTCTTCAATATAAAAATAGTAATTCCAATTTAGTTATTAACATTATATAAAGGGCTCATAATAGTGATTAAAATTATCTATTATTAGAAACTTGTAATTCATACTAATAAATATAATTGTTTCAATTATATATAAACTTTATTAAAAATAAAATTGATAAGAAAAATTATAAATTTGTACTAGAATAAGATGATTTTCTATAAAATAATAATAAGTAATTATAGTATTGTATGTTATCGTTTTAACATATGAGCAGAACTAAATTTACATTATTAATGTCAAAAAATATATGGTACAAATCTTGATTCTTATATATTAGTTCTATTTTAATTTATTCTCCTTCAGCTTTCTTAATTTCTGATTGAATTAAATCAAGATCATAGTCCATGGTAAAGTCCTCATCTCTTATAAATAAATTTAATACAGTACCCCACGCCAATTCAATGCGGATTTCTTTAGATGTGAAATCTATAACGTGACCACCTTTTTTTCTATCTTTATTTATAAAGTGGAAATGAAAACCATTGACCAAAATATCCTTGTACTCGGATGGAGACCAAAAACCAACAAGGTTACCCTCCTCATTAGCAAATTTAAATATTGATTGATCTTCAACCGCTTCCTTCAATTTCTTATAAGGTTTTTCTTGCTTATTAGGAACTCTATTTTTAAGAGTGACAAAATCACCAGAAACCTTAAAATAATATAAAAAATGTTTATTTTTATTATTTATATATTCTTGCAAATTACTCTTTAGCTCATCAAAAGTAATATTATTAAAAATCAATTCATCTTTTTTAAGGAAATTGACAATTGATGCATATGGAGTAAATAAAGAGGTGGTATTGTTATTAATGCTTCCATCACTTAAAAGTTGAAAACATTTACCATCTATTATCACCATTTCACCATCGAGTGAGTCAAAAGTGCCAAGACCAAAATTTCCTTCTTTTAGAAGATCAGAAACCTTAAATTTGCTATTGTAATTACCGCATGCCAGAGATGCAATTGTTGAAACTTGAAATAACTTATTTTTCATTATAAAAAATCACCTAACAACATGTCACCTAATATTATATTTTCTGAATAATCTATCTTAATATCTACAATTGCGACACCATTATAAGTAAACGCTTCTTCAAGAACTTTTTTAAGTTCGCTTGGTTTGGTTACCGAAAAACCTTTAGCACCGAAAGATTCAGCATACATTTTAAAATTAATTTTCCCCAATTCTATAGCTGTGCTTCTTTTATATTTACTTATTTGTTGAAAACTAACCATATTATATGACTCATCATTTCATATAAGGTGAGTAATGTTTAAACCTAATCTTATTGCAGTGTCTATCTCTTGGCTTGAATATAGAAACCCTCCGTCTCCAGACATTGAGATAACTTTTTTTCCTTTATTTAAAAGTGAGGCCGATATTGCTCAAGGAAGTGCAACCCCTAATGTTTGCATACCATTAGAAAACAAAAGTTTTCTTGGTTCATATGATTTAAAGTTTCTAGCCATCCATATATATAAAGAACCAACATCAACTGTAACAATAGTATTATCATTTATGGGCAAAAATTTGTCATCGTCGATTAAATTTCGTATTGTTTGCATCAAAAATAATGGATGTACTTTATTTTTGTCTACTTTAAATAATTTTGTAATGTTTTCGAACTTAGATTTTAGGTAAGTTATTATTGTATTTGCTTGTTCTGACAACTTAAAATCAAGTGAAACTAAATTGTCACCCAAAAAATCCATAGATCTAGAAATATTTCCAGTTAACTCCTTAATAGGTAGGTAATGATTATCAATTTCAGCTATTACGTGATCAATATGATAGATTTTCTTAAACGAATCTTTGTTTCATGTTTCGGGGTCATATTCTATTGGGTCATATCCAACAGCAATAACAAGATCTGCTTCGTCCAAAAGCATATCACCTGGCTGATTTTTAAATAATCCTACCCTCCCCAAAAATGTTTCCTCAAGATTACGGGGAATAATACCAGCTCCTTGAAATGTTTCCACAACTGGTATCTTAACTTTTTTCAAAAAGTTCCTAATAGACCTAACAGCCTCGTTATCGCTTGATCTCATACCTAATAATAAAACTGGAAGTTTTGCTTTTTTTATTTCCTCAGCTAACTCGAGCAAATAATCAGTTCTTGCATGTTCGGTAATATATTCCTCTTTTGGACTTAAAGCTTCATTCTCTACCAATTCATATTGTACATCCTGAGGGACTGAAACAAAAGTTGCCCCTTGTCTAGGGAGACTTGCTATACGATATGCATTTACAAGAACTTCGCTAATACTTTTTGCACTATTAACTTCCTGTGCATATTTAGTAACAGGTTTCATAAGAGCAACATTATCCATTGATTGATGTGTTCTTTTAGGGGCGCTTTCTCTTTTTACATTTCCACCGATAGCTAATATAGCGTCACCCTCGCTTGTTGCTGTGATCAGTCCAGTGGCAAGATTTGAAACACCGGGTCCAGATGTTACAAAAACTACTCCTGGTTTGTTGGTTAATCTTCCTATTCCTTGGGCCATAAAGGCGGCGTTTTGTTCATGTCTTGTGACAATTAATTGCGGGGCATTTTTATAATCTCTAAAAATATCTAGGGTTTTATCTATCTTTGCACCAGGTACTGTAAAGACATAATCTATTTTATGATTTATCAATGTTTCTACTATTATATTTGCTCCATTTTTAACTTTTTTCATTTTTCTCCTTTATTATTTAATTAATTTGTTTTTTTGTATAAAAAAATAAGCTATTTTTTTGCTTATTTAAAATTATTTTATTTTGAAAACTTTTTTTGCATTGTTACATGTCGTATTTATAACATCATTCAATGGCAATTTTTTTAGCTCAGAGATTTTCTTAGCTGTGTAACCAATATATTTTGGAAAGTTAACAGTTCCTCTTTTGGGAACAGGGGTTAGATAAGGTGCATCTGTTTCGATTACTATATTATTAATAGAGATTTTTTCAACTACTGATTGAAATTCTTTAGCATTATCAAATGTAACAATTCCACCTATTGATATATAAAATCCGCTATCTATATAACTCTTGGCTGTTTCATAATCCTGAGTAAAACAATGAAGAATTCCTTTGTTAATATTGTGTTTTTTTAAAATTTTTAGCGCGTCTTTATAAGCGTCTAAAGTTCCTTCTATATCCCTTACATGCAAAACAACTGGCAAATCATGTTTCTTTGCTATTTTTAGTTGTTCCTCAAATAAAGCAATTTGTTTGTCTTTATTTAATTTTTTAACAAAATAGTCAAGACCAATTTCTCCTACAGCAACTACTTTATCATAAAAGCAAAGATCATCAATTTTTGTTAAGTCCATAAGTGATGTAGTATTTGCTTGATCGGGGTGAACGCCAACGGATGCATATACTATATCATATTTCATTGAATATTTAGCAGCTTCCTCAGAAGATGCAACATCAAATCCAGAACAACAAATACCCGCAACCTGATTGGTCAACGCTTCCTCAATAATTTTGCTTGTTTTAATCCCAAGTCTTACATATGTTTCCTCAAATAAGTGAGTATGTGCATCAAATAATCCTATCATTTTCCCTACTTTCCAAGACAATATTTTTTAAATATATTGTCTATAATTTCATTACTATTATCAATCCCCAAAATTTGATTAAAAATTTCTAAAACTTTATTTATTGACAATATAATTATATCAAAAAATTGTTCGTTTTCTATTTCAATAATAATATGTTTAATGATTTTTTTTATTTTTTTAAACAGGTTCAAATTATCATACGAAGATAAGAACAACAGTTCTTCACTCTCAAGATCAATAACATTTGAATAATTTATACACAAATAATCAAGCAGTCTAATATAACTATCGTCATATGATGAATATAAAAACAGAGTTGGAAAATCCTTGCTGATTTGTTCTTTTTCATAATCTTTTAACTTATCCGCTTTGCTTAACAAAATTATTAAATTTGAATTTTTATTTATAAATTTTTTATGTTCATTATAATGACCAACATTATCAATAACCCATATAATAATATTTGCATCTTTTATTTTACTTAAACTCTTCTCAATTCCCATTTTTTCAATTGTGTTATTTGTTTCACGTATACCTGCAGTATCAGCAAAATTTAACACAACATCTTTGTATTCAATTTCTCTTTCAATTATATCTCTCGTTGTTCCTTCTATATCTGTTACAATTGCTTTATCTTCCCTTATAAGAGAGTTAAATAATGATGATTTTCCAACATTTGGTTTTCCAACAATAACAACATTAATTCCATTACTATTTTTTAAAATTAATGTGTTGTCTATTATCGTTTTATTAACTTCCAATAGTATTTGAGTAAACTCCTTTTTAATAGTAGTTCTATCATTTTTTTCAATATCATCATATTCGGGATAATCAATGCTAGTTTGAATTATTGAAATAATATCAATTATCTTATTCTTAAGATGGTATATTTTATTAGAATTTTTTTTGCTCATTGCCATACTGTTGATCAAAATATCGTTATAAGTTTTAGAATTAATAAGGCGGTTTATGGCATCGGCTTGAATTAAGTCTATTTTCCCATTTATATAAGCTCTTTTACTAAATTCACCATTTTCAGCCATTCTACAACCATTAGAAATTAAAATATCTATTATTTTTAAAACTATTTTTTTATTTCCATGACAATTAATTTCAACCATTTCTTCACCTGTGAATGATTTATTGTTTATAAATCATAAAAAAATACATTCATCAATTATTTTATTATTATCCTTCACTTTTCTAAGACAAACTCGATTAATTGAGGAAAGCGGTTTTAAAATAATTTTATTTGTAATGTAAATAGCATTGGGGCCGCTAATTCTTATAATGCCAATAGTTTGATTAATTTTTGGTGATGTTGCAGGAGCAACTATTGTATCTTCCAAACTATATTTCATATCTACCCCTTTTTATATATATTTAACAAAGTGAAAATTTATTAATTGGGTGATTCTGAATCTCTAATTTTTAAAATTTTCTTTGCTTGAATTAATTTTAATTTTTCTCGTTTTTTTAATTGGCGTTTAGGTTTGGTTTTATTTAGAAAATGAATGGATAAAACCTGAAATATTTGAATTGATGATGAGAATGTTCAATATATAACTACACCTGTGGGAATATTTGCAACCATAAAAGCAAACACCAAGGCCAAAACAGAAGACATTATTATATTTTTTCTCCTTTGTTTTTTTACATCGTTTGTCTCATGTTTTTTTCTACCCTCTATTACTTGAATTAAAATTGGTAGAATTGATGCAAAAAATTGAATTGGAACATAAAGAGCAATAAAGGTGAAGTAAATTGGTTCCCCACTTATAGTTTTGCTTCAAGGTATTCCAGTTAAAGATACTTGGCCCACAGTGGTTATTCTTAAAGTTCTCGAAGTTCTAACACCTGTATATAATGAATATAAAACGGGCATCATCATAAATTGAACAACTATTTGAGCATAGGGATTAAGATTCTCCTTTTTCTGATATTTAAGCATTTCAATTTGCATTTTTTGTTTAGCCTCTTTTGATGGGTCTCCTTTATATTTACTTTTTATTTTTTGTTGTTCTGTTTGAAATTTCATCATTTTATCTTGATTTAATTGTTGTTTCCATGAAAGTGAGAAAATAAATAATTTAACAAAAAAACATGTAAAAAATATTCCAAAAATTACCGCCACAGGATATAATTTTTTATCAGTATTTAGGCTTCAACCATTCAGCCATTTAATATTAAATGATAAAAATCAAGTCATTGGGTAAACAAATAAACCATAATATGGGGATTTAGTAACCTTAAATGAATCTGCCCAAGAAGTTATTGGAATATATTTATAACATTTTAAAGAGTTTCCATCCTTAAAAAATCAATATGTTTTGTGAGCTTCATTATCTCCCAATGATTTTAAAATAATTTCTAAGTTAACACCTGCGTTAAAAAAATTTCTTCCCGACATATCGCTAACTGCCATAATTGAATATTTTGGTTGAAAGTTTTGTATACAACCTCATAACATTGTTATAATCATAAATAAAAAAAGAAAAACCTTTGTTCAAGATCAAACTAGTTTAAGAGTCTGCTTTTTAGATTTTTTTGTATCAGATATTGGGTTTAAATATTTACCATAATCAACCTTATTCGCTATATACATTTATATCTCCTTAATTATTTTATAAGATTAAAACAATTTAATAAATGACCAAAATTTTCTTGATATGAAAAATCCTTGTATTTTTTTCTAACAATTACAATTAGGTTTTTCTTTTTTGTTTTTTTAAGTTTTATGATTTCAAAAATCATAGTTCTTATTTGTCTCTTAATTTTATTTCTCACAATCGCATTGCCATTTTTTTTTCCTACAGAAATTCCATATTTAAACTTTATAGATTTTTTATCCAAAAAAATAATAAAACATGCATTTTGAACTGAATAATTTTTTTGAATAATTTTTTGAAATTCAAAATTTTTTTTAATTATGTCTTGATTTTTCATTCAAAATTATGCACTTAATACTTTTCTTCCTTTTGCTCTTCTTCTTTTTATAACGTTTCTTCCATTTTTGGTGGACATTCTCGCTCTAAAACCATGAGTTCTAGCATGTTTTATTTTACTTGGTTGTCAAGTTCTTTTCATTATCTTATCATTCCTTTCTTTAAACGAAATAAACTATATTGATTATATATTATTTTTCGTATAGGAAAATTAAAATTTTAGTTATTTGTGTTTTTATTTATTTTTTTTATTAACTTATCCACAATTGGAATAAACTAATTAAATAAGGGATTTTAACTCATTTTAAGATAAAAAATGTTAATATCTTATTTGTTTAATTAATTATATTTCTAACATGTTAATAACTTCGTGTTATCTATGTTTATTGAGATTTCTAAAACAAAGTTATCCACAATGCACAGGAATATTATTATTGAGGGAAAAAAATCTATGAAATATTATATAATAAATATGGAGAATCTA